>CAZTTI010000130.1:0-5223 GCA_964615925.1 uncultured Solibacteraceae bacterium | reverse complement strand
AGCTCGACGAACGCGTTCGCAAAATCGACGACCGGTTCTCCAGCCTGGAGGACAGGGTCCAGGCCCTCGACGGCCACTTCCTGCAGATCGACGGGCGTTTCAAGCAGATCCTCGAACACTCCCTGCAGGTGGACGCGCGATTCGGGCAGGTGGACGCGCGATTCGGGCAGATGGACGGCCGGTTCAACACGCTCGACCAGAAGGTCGACCGCTTCCGCGAGGAGCTCGCGAACCGGATGGACCGGTTGGACGACAAGATGTCCCGTCAGTTCACATGGCTCATCGGCATCATGTCCGCCTTCATGGTGTCGGTCATCGGCGCGCTCGTCGCCGTGATCGCGGGGACGTCCGGAATCCTCTGAGGCATCTCAAGACAACGTCGGCGCCATTTCCAGATACCGGCAAAACGCGTTCGCCAACCGCATCTGTCTGGGCGACCGGCAATCCACCTCGAACAATTTTGGGCTCGCCACGAGAATACACACACACCGGGCCCGCGACGTCGCCACGTTCAGCCGGTTGAGGCTGTAGAGGAACTCCATCCCGCGCGGGGCCTCGTCGGGCGACGACGTCGCCATCGAGTAGATCACCACCGCCGCCTCCTGTCCCTGGAACTTGTCCACTGTTCCGGCACGGGCCTCGGGAACGGCCGCGCCGATGGCCGTCACGTGGGCGTTGTACGGAGCGACGATCAACACATCCTCTGGCGTCATCGGATGGGAGGCGCCGACGGCGTCGGTCCACGCGACGCCCGGAGCGATCAACGATTGGAAGATCCCAGCGACCCGCGCGACCTCTTCCGGCGACGTGTTGCGGTTGCCTTCATGGGGAACCGGGACGAACCAGAGCCCCGACCCGGCGAACGGGGATCCGACGAGACGCTGGCGGTCCAACCCCGCGAAAGGGAACAGCCGGTTCTCGTAGAACTGCTCGGACGTAAAGGAGCAAATTGCGGGGCACAATCGCCGAGTTTCCTCGATGAAGAGTCCCCGGTCCGGAGGCATCGTCATTTCGTCCCCCAGAAAATGGTGCAGGGCCGAGGCGTCGGTCCCGTCCGGGTGCGATCCCTGAATCGGGGACTCGAGCTGCTGGGGATCACCCACCAGGACGAGCGATGGGGCCGCCGCGGAGATCGCGATCGCATCGGCGAGGGCGAACTGGCTGGCCTCGTCCAGAAACAGGACGTCCACCGACCCGGCGAACCCCTCCCGGGCCCACATCCACGCGGTTCCACCGACGACGTGCGCCAAGCCGTCGGTCAGGTTAGCGAGGATGAGATCATAGTCGTTTATTTCTAATATTTTAGTATTCTGATTCTCACTTATTGATCGAGGTTTCTGGATGATGCCGAACTCCTTTCCGGCTTCGTCTCCAGCGCGGACAAGGGCGTCGAGCAGGTTCCGGATTACCTTGTGGCTCAAGGCACAGACGCCCACCTTCCCGCCTCGAGAAATGACGTCAACGGCCATCCGGGCGGCCGTATACGTCTTTCCCGAACCCGGAGGTCCCTGGATACACAGGGTGGTCCTGTCGACGATGGACACGAGTCGCCGCGCGGCATCGAGCGACGTTTCGCCAGTGCGCCGGATGGGCCCGTCGGCCGAGAGCCGCGGCGGGAACCGGAGAAGCAGGTCCCGGCCGGCGCGGTAGGGGCCATCCGCGTCGATACCGTGTTCCACGACCCATTCCGCGATGCGGAGGAGGGAGTTCGGGGCTTCCTTGTTCTGGACGATGTTCTTCGAGAAGACGGCCCCGGGATGCACGTCCTTCGCGGCCATACGCTTCTTGACCTCGACCCACCCGGCGACGGGGTCGATCGCATGGACGTCGCCGAGCACTTTCTCCGCCGAGAGACTCAGCGTGTCTGCCTCGCCAATCGACGTCTCCTGGAAAGGGAACGTATACCGGTCGATCGGGGCCTTCACGGTTCCGCCCACGCGTTGAACGAACTCGAGCCCCGCGATTGCGTTCCGTTCCTCCAGCAACTCCTCCGGCCCCAGTTCGGCGAGGCGGAAGAACTCCCAATACGGCGCCTTCAATTCCCGCCGGTGGAATTCGAGCAAGTGTCCGAGGATCCAGCGGGCATCCTCGGCAGGCGTCCGGCTGGAAGCGTCGGCCGGTACACCGTCCCACAACGATTCCTGAACGGGCGCAATCCTCAACTGCCATTCCGTAATCGCTTCGGAAGCGTCACCGCCACCGAGGATCGGACGTGCGATCTCTTGTCCCGATGCGATTCCCTCTTCCCGTAAATCCTCCAACCAGTTACGAAGTCGCCGGGTCGCGTAACAGTCGTCTGCGTTATAGATACGGACCCGCTCGCGCTCATCCTCGCTGAACGCCGAAGGATCATCGGCCGCGTTCGTCTCCAGTGCGAACTCGATCTTTCGCAGTGCCCTCGACGCATCCGGCAGCGAGACTTCCCGCACATATCCAAAGAACTGTTCCAGGTCCTTGATCGAATACCGCTCGACCCCGGCGCGCAGGCTCTGGCGAACGACGCCGTAGAGGTCGACGAGACGGCCTTCACGCAGGAAGCGGTCGATCGCGTCCTCGCGCGTGGCGTAGCGGCCCATCAGACGCTTGAGCGCTCCGGGTTCGTAGGGGGCGTAGTGGTAGACGTGGAGGCCGGGATACGTCCGGCACCGCTCGACCAGCAAGTCGACGAAACCTTCGAAGGCGGCGCGTTCTTCTTCGGCCGTCATCGCCCAGACATGGTGGTAGACGTCTTCGCCGGCGTCCCGTGTGACCCACCCCCAGAGATACTCCCGCCCCCCGGGATCCACGAACGGATCCCCTTCGAGATCGAAGAAAACGTCCCCGGGAGAGGGCTCCGGCAGCCGGCAGAGGCCGCGCTCAGGTTCGACGGGAAGCAATTCGTAAACCGGCTTCCCGCTCCGCCGCGCCTCGAGTTGCACCCTCGCCTGCTCCCGTGCCTTCTCGTAGACCTCGACCGAGCCGCGCGAAGGCTTCCAACCGAACGGCACCGGCAGGGAACCGAGACGGGCGAGCGTTTCAACGTCATTCCGCTCGAACTCGCCGCGCTGGATCTTCGTGACGTTGGCGACGAGCGACAGATGGTCGTCGGCGCGGCGCTGCTCGATGCAGACGGTTCGCCAGCGGCAGACGTTGCAGTGATCCACGGGTTCCGGATAGGTTGGCGCGCTATGGTCGCCATCATCCACGCAGGCTTCCAGCCGGCTGCGGACATAGCGGTAGTAGGCGACGTGGTCGAGCGTTCTATAGGTCTCGGGGACAAAGCCGGTCCGCGGTGTGACGACGTGCATTGATTCGGGGAGGGCCTCCTGCATCTCGCCGACGATCTCGGTATACACGGCCAACTGGAGGATCGTGCCGGCCTTGGTCTCGCTCGAGAGCTTCGTGTCGGCGGCTTCGTAGGACCAGTCGCCGAGGACACTCGGACGCGCGACACGGAGCAGGACATCCGCTCGGCCCTGCCAGCGGCCGGAGGAGAGTGGGGCCTGGACGATGACGTCGGCGCCGGAGCGCATCGCTTCGCGGACTGCTTCGGGTGTTGCGTCGACGGGGAGTTCGAGGATCGTACGACCGTTTGCGCGGAGGTGATCGAGATACGCCTGTTCGTGGGCGATGCCGCGGAGTTGGAGGGCTTCGACGCGGGAGTCGTTTCGGAAAGGGACGTTCAGCTCGCCGCGCGCGGCGGCGACGTTCAGCTGAGTGAGGTGGGGGCAGGAGAGGTGGTTGGAGAGATCGGTAGGGAAGAGGATCGTCGTTTCCCGGTTCTGGCGCACGAACCCATCCTAACCGAAGCCCGACCGGACACCCGCCGTCGTATCCGATCTTCCGTTCCGGTCACTCTTCCGGGCGTGGCCATCCGTTGGCGAGTCCTTCGACCTGGATGGCCAGCACTTCGACTTCCGGTATCCCGAATTCCGCCGCCACCTCGGCGAGGTGACGGTCGTAGATGTCGTAGACGTCGGACGCCTGGAGCGACGTGTCGGCGTTCTCCGAGACCTCCTCGCGCGCCTCGGCTTCGGCGCGGAACGTGGCATCCATCCAGCGGCGGAAGATCTCCTGCCGAAGCGCCTGGTCGCTTCGCAGGGAATCGAGGTCAGCCTCTTCGGGAGGTGCGCAGGCCGCCGCGAGGAGGACGAGTGCGAGCAAGGCGGCCAGAGTTTTCATCGCGCGTGGGTCCCCCGGGTCGGACCATTCC
This sequence comes from uncultured Solibacteraceae bacterium, assembly GCA_964615925.1. Lineage (GTDB taxonomy): Bacteria > Acidobacteriota > Terriglobia > 20CM-2-55-15 > 20CM-2-55-15 > JAJEDW01. The sequence goes on along the minus strand of CAZTTI010000130.1, from coordinate 1,031 downwards.
TCTTCCGCACCGGCCGAATGGTCCGGATCGTATCGTCGTGCCGGCTGAACATCCGATTCATGAACGGTTCGAGCGGCTCTGCTTATATCCCGCCCGGAACCCAAGCCAGGACGAACGCGGCGCCTACTTCAACTCCACCCGTTGCTCGGGATCCACGCGGACGACGGTGTAGGTGACGGGCGAAAAGACCTCGGTCCAGCGGTGCGGCGTGCCGGCCGGAATGATCACGACGTCTCCGGCATCGATCCGCCGGCTGACGCCGCCATCGATCCCGTCGCCGCTAACGCCGGGACCATTGATCTGGACCACGACGGAAGCGTTGTCCTCACGGACGACGGGATTGACGAGCGTCCCGCCCGTGACCAGAATGCCCGAGCCGGAAAGAACGTGGTACACCTCAGTGACGAAGTTGTGCACAGCGCCGCCGGTGACGCCTCCCGCGGCGCGATGGACCACCCCCACGCCAACGTTGTAGCCGCCGGCGTCCACGGTCCGGATCGTGGTGTCGGTGCGTCCGGCCTGGATCGCGTCTTCAACCGTCGCCTGGATCTCGGCCTCGCGGATATCGGTGGCGGGCAGGACGGCCGACTGCCAGAACATCATCGCGAGAATCATCGTGGGCATGTGTACCTCCTTGGAAACTATACCCCTCATCCGTCATGCACTCGCAGGGTGTTCGTTCCGGTCCGAGTCTCTTCGCTCCGGCGCGGGGCGCCCAGTAACACGAGGTTGACCGGCATCTTTCTGCCGACACGTCGCCGTCGATTGATATGCCTAGGAGATCTGCTCAAGCGGCGTTCTGGCCATCGCCAGCCGAGGGGCGCACGATCAGATCGACCTCGCAGTCCAGAACCTGGAGCAGCGAAATCATCTTGTCGATGGACTTGAGGTCGTTCGCCGGGGAAGCGCCGTTGCGTGAAGCCTGCCTGAAAACAGGGGAAACTCCGAGTTTGCCTCCGCGGGACGATTGACCAGCATGAGTGTGGATGGCGGGAACATCGCGCGGATACGGATCAATTCTCGGGCGCGCG
>CAZTTI010000129.1:0-9387 GCA_964615925.1 uncultured Solibacteraceae bacterium | reverse complement strand
CGCGTTCCTTTTCTGGAAGCGTGTCGAGAGCGTCCCAGAGCAAGCGCCGCCGCTCGTCTTCGGCGAGCGCGGCCTCGGGACCGCGCCCGGGCTCGGGGACCTGTGCTGCTCCATCTTCGTCCTCGAGGGTCGTCTCCCGCCGGCTTCGCCTTCGGAGGTCATGGCAGACGTTGACCGTGATCCGGAGGAGCCAGGGCGTGAGCGGCCTTTGGGGATCGACCCGGTGGAGGAAGCGATAGGCCCGGAGGAAAACCTCCTGGGCGGCGTCCTCGGCTTCGTCCATCCCGCCGAGCATCCGCCAGGCCACGGCCAGGACGCGGCGTTCGTTCTCGATCACGATCCGTTCGAACGCCGCCGTGTCCCCGCTTCGGGCGCGCGACACGAGTTCGGCCGTAGCGGTATTGGGGCGGGAGACGCCGTCGCGGGACATCCCCGACATCCGGCAGGCCGTCACCGCGCTTGACGAAACGTCGGGCATCATCAACGAATACTCCGCGCCCCTCAGAATCGTGGAGAGAAAAACATCTGTCCGATTCCGGACACCGCGTTCCGGATCCGGACAACGGAACCCGGCCGGGACCGGAGCGACGATTGCGTATCTCTTGGCTTTTCAGCAGGATTGCCCCATGATCGATTTTGGAATCCCACGCGCACCCAAGGGACGTATCTATACGGACTTTTTTGAAACCCTGAAGACGAAGACAACGTAGGAACACATTCGGCACCGCCCGATCGATTCGGCAGAAATCATCATCATGGACAAGCCCCGACCCGGCCACCTCCGCAGAAAGCGCATCAAGCGCGCCGTTCTCGCGATCGTCGGTCTCGCGGCCGTCGCCGTGATCACGATCGGCGTGTCGCGGCTCGAGCCGGCCGCGCCCAGCGTCGACGCCAACACCGTGTACCAGGGCGTCGTCGAGCGTGGCGAGATGTTGCGGCAGGTGCGGGCCGTCGGCCGCCTGGTCCCCGAAGAAGTCCGATGGATTCCGGCAACGACGTCGGGTCTGGTCGAGCGCATCTTTGTCCTCCCGGGCGAGGAAGTCCAGCCGGACACGATCCTGGCCGAGCTCAGCAATCCGGAACTCGAACAGCAGACGCTCGACGCGGAGCTGGCCGTCCGGGCGGCGGAGGCCGACATGGCGAACCAGCGCATCCAGATCCGGAACAACGAGCTGGCGGACATGGTGAGCGCCGCTCAGGTCGAGGCCAACTTCGAGCAGAACCGCCTGCAATACGAAGCCGACGTCCAGTTGAACGAAGAAGGCCTGATGCCGAGCCTCGATCTGAACATGTCCCGCCTGCGCACGCAGCAATCGGAACGGCAATGGGAACTCGAGCAGATGAGGCTCGAAAGCGCCAGCGAAGCCAACGAAGCCACGCTCGATGCCGCCGAAGCCCGCCTGGAACAGATACGAGGGACGTACCTCCTTCGGCGCGACCAGCTCCAGCGGTTGCAGGTTCGGGCCGGAACCTCCGGAATCCTCGAGCAGGTCCCCATCGAAGTCGGCCAGCAGATCGCCTCGGGCACGAACGTCGCCCGCGTCTCCCGGCCGGAGGAATTGATGGCCGAACTCAACGTCCCCGAGACGCAGGCCCGGGACATCCAGCTGGGGCAGGCGGTCGCGGTCGACACGCGCAACGGCATCATTCCCGGACGGGTAGCCCGGGTCGACCCGACCGTGATCAACGGAACCGTCACCGTGGACGTCCGCCTCGAGGGCGAGCTGCCGCGGGGGGCGCGCCCCGACCTTACCGTCGACGGGGTGATCGAGATCGAAAGACTCGACGACGTCCTCTACCTGGACCGGCCGACCTACGCGCAGGCCAACAGCACCATCAGCCTGTTCAAGGTGCTTCCCGACGGCCAGGCCGTCCGGACGCCGGTGCGCCTCGGAATCATATCCGTCAGCGAGGTCGAGGTGCTCGAAGGGTTGCAGATTGGCGACGAGGTCATCCTGTCGGACATGTCCGCATGGGACGAATACGATCGAATTCAGTTGAACTGAACACGAGGACGAAGGAGAACAGCGCATGAATCGAATGGAGCCCGTGATCCGGATGGAGGGTGTGAAGAAGGTCTTCTACACCGACGAAGTCGAGACGCATGCCCTGGCGGGAATTCACCTGGAAATCGAGCGTGGCGAGTACGTGGCCATCAACGGCCCCTCGGGCTGCGGGAAGTCGACCCTGCTCTCGATCCTCGGTCTCCTGGATTCCCCGACCGAAGGCGAATACCACCTGAATTCGCGATCGGTGGCCGACCTGTCGATGTCGGAACGGGCCCGGATCCGCAATCGCGAGGTCGGGTTCATCTTCCAGGCGTTCAATCTCATCGGCGACCTCACCGTCTACGAGAACGTCGAGCTTCCGCTGACCTATCGCGGCATGCCTTCCAGCGAACGGCGCGAAGCCGTCGGCCAGGCGCTCGACAAGGTGGAGATGTCGCACCGGATGAAGCACTATCCCTCGCAGCTCTCCGGGGGTCAGCAGCAGCGCGTGGCCGTTGCGCGCGCGCTCGCCGGATCGCCCTCGATCCTGCTCGCCGACGAACCGACGGGGAACCTGGACTCGAAAAACGGCGAGGCCGTCATGGATCTGATGGGCAGCCTGCATCAGGAAGGGGCGACGATCTGCATGGTGACCCACGATCCCCGATACGCGCTATACGCGGAACGATCGATTCACTTGTTCGACGGAGCCATCGTCGAGGAGTCCCACGCGACGGCAACGACGGAGTAGCCCAAGACACGGCCCATCACCGCGGCCGTGCGAGCGAAGACCATGATTCGACTGCGTCACGTCGACAAGCACTACGCCAGTCCGTCCGGCGCCGGCAAGGCGACCCTGCTCTCCGTCATCGGAATGCTCGACGCCGACTGGCAGGGGGAGTAGCGGGAGCGTGAACGCCGCCGTCGAAAGAGCTTTGCTCGAAAGCCCCTCCCCCGCCGCCGTCCTGATCGCCGACGATCAACCCGACGTGCTCGAGGCGCTCCGGCTGCTCCTGAAGACGGGCGGGTACCGGCTGAAGTCGGCCCATTCCCCCGCCGCGGTACTCGACGCCCTGGAAGAGGAAGAGTTCGACGCCGTCATCATGGACCTGAACTACGCGCGGGACACAACGTCCGGCCGCGAAGGCCTCGAGCTCCTGGATGCGATCCGGCAGATCGACTCGACGGTTCCGGTGATCGTCATGACGGCCTGGGGAACGATCGAGCTGGCGGTGGACGCAATGCGGCGCGGCGCCCGCGATTTTGTCCAGAAGCCGTGGGAAAACGCGCGGCTGCTGTCCATCGTCAAGACGCAGGTGGAACTGTGCCGGGCCATTCGCGGCCGGCAACGTCTCGCCGAAGAGAACCGCCTGCTGCGCAACGACGGGTGCCCTCCGCTGATCGCCGAATCCACCTCGATGAAGCCCATCCTCCAGGTCATCGCGCGCGTCGCCCCCTCGGATGCCAACGTCCTGATTACGGGGGAACACGGGACCGGAAAGGACGTCGTCGCCAAGACCATCCACGCCCTTTCGCCCCGGAAGGACAACCCGATCGTCACCGTCAACGTCGGAGGGCTGTCGGAGTCCCTCTTCGAGAGCGAGCTGTTCGGTCACGTCAAGGGCGCGTTCACCGACGCCCGCAGCGACCGCATCGGCCGGTTCGAGATGGCCGATGGCGGCACGCTGTTCCTCGACGAGATCGCCAACATCGGGCTCTCTCAGCAGGCGCGATTGTTGCGGGCGCTCGAGTCGAGAGAAATCGAACGCGTGGGTTCCTCCCGTTCCCGGCGCGTGAACGTCCGCGTCGTTGCCGCCACCAACGCCCGCCTTTCCGAAGAAGTCGACCGCGGTGCGTTCCGGGCGGACCTGCTCTACCGGTTGAACACCATCGAGATCCACCTCCCTCCGTTGAGGGAACGGAACGAGGACATCGTTCCTCTCGCGCTCCACTTCATGAGCATGTACCGCGACCGTTACCGTCAGCCCGTCGAGCACCTGACCACCGACGCCATCGATCTCCTCAAGCGGTACCCCTGGCCGGGCAACGTGCGCGAACTCGATCATGCGGTTCAGCGGGCGGTGCTGATGGCGCCCGCCGACTCGATCCGTCCCGAGGACCTCGGACTGGCATCGGAACCCACGGCGAACCGGATCGAATCGATGAGCCTCGACGAGGTGGAGGCCCTGCTGGTCCGGAAGGCGCTCGAACGCGCCAACGGCAACGTCAGCCATGCCGCGAAGGCGCTGGGACTCAGCCGTGCGGCGCTTTACAGGCGAATCGAGCGACACCACCTGACCGGGGACTGACCGTGAGGTTGGGGCACGAGTACCGTGCAATCGGTTACGCGTTCCTGGCCGGCATTCCCGGATCGGCCATCGCACTGGCGTTCGTCTGGACCGGAGATTGGTCGTCCTCCACGAAATGGACGCTCACGATTCTCATGGGGTTGGTGTTCCTGATCGCCGCCGTCGGTATACGGCGTCACGTCGTCCACCCGCTCCGGACGCTCTCGGGCCTGCTCGGCGCGTTGCGTGAGGGAGACTATTCCGTTCGGGGCAAATCCGTCGCCGAAGACAACGCTCTCGGGCAGGTCATGGCCGAGATCAACACGCTGGCCGATACCCTGCGGCACGAACGCATGGGCGCGCGCGAGGCCACGGCATTGCTCGCAAAGGTAATGGAGGAGGTCGACGTCGCCATCGTGGCCTTCGACGCCGACCAGAGGCTGCGCCTCATCAACCGCGCCGGCGAGAAACTACTGGGGCGCTCCCGGGAAAACTTGCTGGGGACCGGCGCCGAGTCGGTCGGCCTTGAGGCGTATCTCGCCGGCGATGCCCGCCGTCTCGAAGAGTTCCGATTTCCCGGAGGGCAAGGCCGTTGGGAAGTCCGCCGGACTCGTTTCCGCCAGGAAGGGATGCCCCACGAACTACTGGTCCTGTCCGATGTCAGCCGGACGCTGCGTGAAGAGGAGCGGCGTGCCTGGCAGCGGATCGTCCGCGTCCTCGGCCACGAGCTGAACAACTCGCTCACGCCCATCCGCTCGATCTCCGACAGCCTGACCCACCTCTTGTCCAACGAGCGCCGCCCGCCCGATTGGGAAGACGACGTCCAACACGGCCTTGCCGTCATCGCATCCCGGTCGGAATCCCTCAGCCGGTTCGTCGAAGCCTATTCGCGGCTGGCCCGGCTCCCGAAACCGGCGCTCGACCAGGTGGACCTCGGCTCGTTGATCCGTCACGTCGTGGAGGTCGAGCGGCGTCTGGATGTCGAGCTGGTTCCGGGACCCGACGTCACCGTAGTGGCCGATCGCGGGCAGATCGAACAGCTCCTGATCAACCTCGTGCGCAACGCGGTCGATGCCGCGCTGGACACCGGGGGGAGCGTTCGCGTGGGATGGACCGCTTCGAACAACCACGTCGAGATCCTCGTGGAGGACGACGGACCCGGGCTTCCCGAGAGCGCCAACCTGTTCGTCCCGTTCTTCACGACGAAGGCCGGTGGCTCGGGAATCGGGCTGGCCCTGTCCCGTCAGATCGCGGAGGCACACCATGGAAGCCTGGCGCTCGAGAACCGGACCGGGGAAGGCGGATCGAGAGCCCGGCTCTACTTGCCGGTCGGCCAGCCGCCTTAGGCCGAAGTTCCCCGGAACTTCGGTTTTACGCGCAACCTTGGAAACTCAATGCAAATCGTGCTCGGGACCGAGGAGTTCAGCCGCGGCGTCGAACGGCGTCGCGGCTCCAGGCTCGCGAACCGACATCACGATCCACCGGCCCGCGAGGAGCGCGCGATGCCTCCGGGATCGGGCATCTTCAGGAATCGACAGGAGCGTGACGCCTCGATCGCTCAACGCGGCGACCAGCCCAGCCGGCGCGCTCCCGGTCGACAGGATGACGCCCACCCCGGGTCCGACATCCGGGATTCGCTCCAGGAGGAGGGGCCAGGCGGTGTCCCCTCCGTTCACGATGATCAGCGCGTCCGCCCATCCGAAATCTTCAGCGGTGGGCAGGGCGTACTCCCTGTAAATGCGCTCGATGGCCTCGGGAGGCCCGTCGCCAAGCGCGCCACAGCGTCGCAACCGGATCGCGCCTCGCGCCTGGACGGCGCCGACGGCCGCGGCGGATGCGACACCCTCGGTCTCGGGCGACGCGGGACCGAAGGCGACGACGACGTTGACTGGCGTTCTGGCGTCGCTCACGGCAGGTCGAAGAAAAGGAACTCCGCCGAATCGGGCCCCGGCGTGGAAATCGTCAGTACACCTTGGTCTTCGACTGCGGCTCCGTCACCGGATTCCAGCCCGACACCGTCGATTCTGATCGCGCCGCGGACCATCTGCACCCATCCCCGGCGGCCGGCAAGGAGCGGAATGCCCAACGGAATTCCCGGATCGAGTTCCCCAACCGAGACCCGGACGTCCTGATGGATGACGGTTGACGGGGCGGAATCGTCCCTTCCCGGACCCGCCAATTCGAGGAGACGATTCCGGCGATCCCGAGGATCGAATGCCACCTGTTGATATCGAGGAACCAGGTCCTCCACGGAAGGCTCGATCCAGATCTGGAGCAGATGGAGCGGCTCGGCCTCCGACGGGTTGGCCTCGCTGTGGACCACGCCGCTCCCCGCCGACATCGTCTGAATCTCGTTGGGTCCCACGACGTGGTGGTTTCCAGCGCTGTCGCGGTGCTCGATGCGCCCCTCAAGCACATACGTGAGAATTTCCATATCCCGATGGGCATGGGGCCCGAATCCCGTCCCGGGCCGGATCCAGTCTTCGTTGATCACGCGCAACGGGCCGAACCCCATGTGGTTAGGGTCGTGGTAGCCGGCGAAAGAGAACGTGAAACGGGATTCGAGCCAGCCCCGGGAGGCGTATCCACGTTCTCGACTCCTGCGAATACGAATCATGTGGAACAAACCCCAAACGGTTTCGTTTACCCGCGGTTTGGAGTATAAGTCCCAGCATACGCTCGTTTCTTTTGGAGGAGACTCATGCGGCGACTGCCGGTACTGTTTTTTCTGGGGCTCGTGATCGCGGCTGCCACCACGCTTTCGGGAACGCTCGCGCAGGAAGGCGCAACGACCGGGGAATGGCTCGCGTACGGCGGCGACGGCGGGAGCACCCGGTATTCCGCGCTCGACCAGATCAACCGCAACAACATCGACGACCTCGAAGTGGCATGGATCTGGAAGGCCGACAGCCTGATGCCGAACGCCCAGGCCTCGAGCCAGACGACGCCCCTCATGGTCGACGGAGTGCTCTACTTCACCATGGACCAGCGCCGCTACGTCATCGCCACCGACGCCGGCACCGGAGAGACCTTGTGGCTCTATCGTCCCGACGAAGGAGAGCGGTTCGAGCGGTCTCCGCGTTCGGTTCACCGCGGCGTGTCCTACTGGACGGACGGCCAGGGCGACAACCGGATCCTTCTCGCCACGCCGGGTTTCCAGCTGATCGCGCTCGATGCGGAAACCGGCAACCCGATCCCCGAGTTCGGCATCAACGGAATCGTGGACATGATCGAGGCCCTGGACCTCGACTTCGACGGCGACGTGATCGGCCGGGTGAGCAACACGTCTCCCGTCGTCATCTCTCACGACACGGTGATCGTGGGGCCGGCGATGGGACGGCTGAACCGGGAAAACGTCAAGGGCGACGTCCTCGCGTTCGACGTGCGCACGGGCCAGAAGAAATGGGCGTTCCACACGATCCCGCGCCCGGGCGAGTTTGGATATGACACGTGGCTTGACGGATCGGCCGACTACACGGGGAACGCCGGCGTGTGGGGGCCGTTCTCTGTCGACGAGGAACTGGGTTACGTCTACCTGAACGTCGAGGTCGGCACCAACGACGTCTGGGGTGGAGCCCGGCCCGGGAACAACCTGTTCACGTCCAGCCTCGTGTGCGTGGATATCGAAACCGGCGAACGCATCTGGCACTACCAGCTCGTTCACCACGACATCTGGGATTACGACAATCCGCCGCATCCGATCCTGATCGACATCAACGTCGACGGCGAGGAGATCCCGGCCGTCGTCCAGTTGACCAAGCAGGCGTTCGCCTACGTGTTCAACCGCGTCACCGGCGAGCCGGTGTGGCCGATCGAGGAACGGCCCGTCCCGCAATCGACCGTCGACGGGGAGTGGACCTCTCCGACGCAGCCCATTCCGACGAAGCCGCCGCCCTTCGACGCCCAGGGAATCACCGAGGACGACCTGATCGACTTCACTCCCGAATTGCGGCAGGCGGCCATCGAGGCCATCGCAGACTACACGACGGGACCGGTCTACACGCCTCCGTCGCTGGTTACGGACACGAACCGGGGCACGATCGTCGTTCCCGGGTTCGGCGGGGGCGCCAACTGGCAGTCGGGCGCCGCGGATCCGGAAACCGGATACGTCTACGTCGGCTCGACCACGAACCCGGCCGTCATCGGCCTCGTTCCGAACGATCCTCCCGAGGATCCCGACGATCCCGACTGGGCGGCATACCGGATGAGCGGGGGCGCGCCGCAGATTCCGTACGGACTGCGGCTGTTCAAGCCTCCCTACGGACGCATCACGGCGTACAACATGAACACCGGGGAGATCGCCTGGCAGATTCCCAACGGCAACACGCCTCCCAATATCCAGGCCGATTTCGACGAAGCCGGACTCGAAAACATTCCCCCGACCGGAAGCCCGTCGCAGGCGGGATTGCTCGTCACGAGGAACTTCCTGTTCGCGGGTGAAGGCTCCGGCGGGCAGCCGATCTTCCACGCCTACGACAAGCTCACCGGCGAGGAAGTCTGGCAGGCGCCGCTGCCGGCCGGACCGCAGTCGTCGCTGCCGATGACATACATGCACGACGGCAAGCAGTACATCGTCCTGGCCACCAGCGGAAACGTTCCCGGCCAGGGCCGCGGCGCCGCCCACCTGGTGGCGTTTGCGATCGCGGATCCGCCTCCGGCCGGAGGACGCGGGGGACGTGGACGCGGAGGGTTCGGTCAGGAGTAGGAGTCTTTCAATCGGTCGCCTGACCATTCGTAAAGCGCCTGCGCGCCGGAACCTTCGTGCGATTCCAGGTATCTGAGCAGCAGGTTGTTCAGTCGGATCTGCTCGCATGCATGGAGCCGGACGCCCGGCAGCAACCAGGAAGACGATGACGACGCGGCGGCGGCCCGCCGCGATCCATTCACGCACGATATCCTCCGCGATTCACCCGACAGGATAGGCCGGATCTCCTAGAATAGTCCTTATGGCGTTCATGAGATCCCGCATCTGGCTCCTGCGGACGACGGCCGCGGCGGTCCCCTTCGCGGGACTCGCGATCGTCGAGATCGCCCTGGTGGTCGCCGGGTACGGTCCGAACCTGGACCTGTTCGTGCCGGACGACCGGCCGGGCTTCATGACGACCAACCCC
>CAZTTI010000128.1:0-6777 GCA_964615925.1 uncultured Solibacteraceae bacterium | reverse complement strand
AAAGAAGCGGCTGGCAACCACGTTGTCGCGGCGCCCGACCGAGCTGTTCATGTCGAACACCGGATCGTAGGCACCGCGAGCCGCCTCGACCTGGACCTGGGCTTGTTCGACGCGGAGCCGCTCGACAACCAGATCGGGGTTGCCTTCGAGCGCCAGTCGAACGGCCTCCTGGAGCGAAATCGAGACCTCACCGAAGAGATCAGCCGGAGCGAGATCGATGTTGATCGACGTACCCTGCGCGTGCGCGCCGGGCACCATCGATGCGCACCACAAAAGGATCAAGAAGCGGACGGAACGGGCCATCATGGCTGCCTCCTGCCGGGACGCTCGCATGGTTCCACCGCCAGATTCCATTCCCGACGACATGCATTTATTGAACCAGGGACCCGCGACGCTGGACCGTACGGGCGAGCCTGTCTGCGCCACACGATCCGGATCGGGGAAAATCCCGGCTCCCGGAGCATGGCGTTCACCCCCCCATTGCCGATGCCGCCCCGATGGCGGCGAGCAACAGGCGAGCAACAAAGGGCGCCATTATACGAGACGGTCCCGCCAACGCGAGCACCGGAAGCACAGATTTCATCGTAAGGTGCGCTAGACCACCCCCACCCGCGGACACCAGTCCACGATCGCGCACTCCGTACACCGCGGCTTGCGCGCCACGCACACCAGCCGGCCGTGTTTCTGGATCAACTGGCAGAAACGCACCTGGTCTTCGGGAGGAACAAGAGCCGTCAGGTCGGCTTCGACCTTGTCCGGGTCGGTCTCTTGGCTGAAACCGAGTCGCCGCGCCAGCCTCCCGACGTGCGTGTCGACCCCGATGGCCGGTTGTCCGAAGGCATTGCCCAGCAGAATGTTCGCGGTCTTTCGTCCGACGCCCGGTAGCGTCAGCAGGTCGTCCAAGCGATCCGGCACCTTCCCGTCGAAACGCTCAACAAGAGCCGTCGTACATCCCTGGATCGCCTTCGCCTTGTTTCGATAGAACCCGGTCGACCGGATCTCCTCCTCGAGGACGGACCGGTCGAGTCCGGCCCATGCCGCGGCGGTCGTGTGCTTCTTCCGGAGACTTCCCATGACCATGTTCACGCGGACGTCGGTGCACTGAGCGGCGAGAATCAACGAGATCAGCAGGTCGAGGGGCTCCTCGAACTCGAGAGCCAGGCGGACATCCGGGTATTCACCGTCGAGCGTGCGGATGATGTTCGTGACTCGAGTCCGGTCCGCTTTTTTCATTGTTCGGGATCCTGACCGGGCGCGGGCTCAAGCAGGCCGAAAATGTTCCCGTCAGGATCAGCGGCGTACGCGTGGCTGCCCACGCCGGGCACCGCGTTCGGGCCCATGACGATCTTTCCTCCCGCCTCTTCGACCTCGGCGAGAGTCTTGGCCATCGAGTCCACACGCAGCGTGTTGATGACGGACTGTGAAAGGTGGGCGCCCATGATCCCGCCGTTGATGCCCGGACGGTTCTCCGGCCCCGTCGTCATCACCCAATAGCTTCGGGGCCCGTCCCACTGCTCGAACTGCCAGCCGAAAACATCGTGATAGAACTCCGCGATCGCTTCGGGGTTCCTGGTCAGAATTTCGAAATGAACCGGTCTGGACATCAACGGCCTCCCTCGGTCTCCGCGTCGCGTTTCGGTCAGAGTATCCTTTGATTTGAAGTGTTTTCCCGATGATGCCACGGACCTGACCCGGCCTCCGCCCCTCATACGATGGCGGGCAACGTGACGAACGACTGACGACCATGAACGACTCCCGACGGATCGACCCCCGCTATGCACCCGCCTTCGACCCTCACGAATGGTCGGAGCGCGACCGGCGCATGTTGTCTCCGTTCGCAACCAACGTCGACGGACTGATATCGGTCCTCAGAAACCTGCCGCCCGAAATCGTCGGCGCGCTCTGTTCGCGCGCGAGCCGCGCGGAAGGTTCGCTGCTCGAAGTTCTGCTGCGCGAGTACATCGACCCGATCATCGAAGCTGACGACGCGCTGGCCCAGGAACTGGAAGACACGGTGGACTTCCTGATCCGGCGGGGTTTCGGCAACATCCTGAACAACCACCGGGCACAGCAGTTCTACGCGAAATGGCTGTCGCAATACGGCGACGATTCGATCGCCCAGATGACGGGCACGCACGTCGTCGTGTGGGGGGTCTCGCAGGTCGCGCTCAAGTTCATCGAAGATCAGCGCATCGGGATCGAGCCGATCGAAAAATCGACACGTTACGTCCATTTCGGGCACAAGGTCGGCGGCCGGTACCTCTACTACGTTCCCGAGCCCGACCTCGAGCGCATCGGCCTGCTCGAAGACTACGTCGAGACGTTGGACCAACTGTTCGACACCTATGTCGGGCTGCTCGGCCCGCTCAAGCGATGGCTCGCCGAAAACTTCGACGAGAGCGCCTCGATCCTCGAGAAGAAGGCCTTCGACACGCTCCGGGGTCTATTGCCGATGGCGACTCTCGGACAGGTCGCGCTCCGCGGCAATGCCCAGGCGTTCGAATACCTGCTGAACCGGACGGCCGAGCACGGACTCGGCGAACTCCGCTGGTTCTCCGGGGCGCTCAAAGCCGAGCTGGACCAGGAGATCCCGTCGCTCCTGCTCCGGCTTTCCGATCCCCGCTCGGCGGAATATCAGAAGTACCTTTCCCAACGCGGCACCCGCGTGCGAAACGCCCGCATGATCGATCGATCCACGCCGTCGCGAGGTTCGGGCCCCGAGGTCCGGCTGATCGAATACGATTCCGACGCGGAATCCAAGGTGCTGGCCGCCATCGTCTTCGAAAACAGTCACCTCTCCTGGGACGAGGCCCTCGAAGACGTCCGCGCCATGGACGAGGGGGACCGCGAGTCCCTGTTGTCCGCCTATATGGCCGATCGCCCGGCGCGGTGGTACAAGGTCGGACGAGCGCTCGAGAACAGCTACCTCCGCTTCGAGATTCTCGTCGATATCGGCTCGTACCGCGATCTGCACCGCCACCGCATGATGACGCAACAACGCCAGCTCTTCTCCACGCACCACGGTTACGACGTGCCTCGCGAGCTCGCTGAATCGGGATTGGATTCGAGTTACGTCGCCGCCCTTGAAAGGGCCTCGGAGACGTTTCTGCTCATCGAAAGCGAGGATCCGGAGCTGGCGCAATATGCGGTTCCGCTGGCTTTCCGTATCCGGTTCCACCAGTGGCAGAACTTCCGGCAGTTCTTCTGGGAGACCGAGCTCCGGACCATCTCCCAGGGACATCCGACCTACCGCCACATCGAACAGGAGAAGTACCGGCTGGTCCACGACCTGTTTCCCGTCCTCTCCGGATACCTCCTGGTCGATCTGAACGACTATGGAATCGCCCGGCGCGGCACCGAGGAACGAATCGCGGGTAAGGAGCAACGGATCCTCTCCCGGCTTCGACGGAAGCGTGAATCGAGGAAGGATCAGTGAGCCGTGACCGCGTGAATGAAACGCTCGACCAGGTACAACGTGATCTGGCCGGAAGGTCCGGCGATGTTGGCCTCCATCGCGTGGTTCCCCCACGGAAGCTCGACATGCAGGTGCCGAACGCCATGGCGCGTCAAGACATCTCCGAGACGTGAACTCTGGCGCGGAGAGACGAGTTCATCTTTTCCACCATGGACGAGCAAGGTCGCCGGACACGCTTCCGACACTTGCAGCAGGGGCGAAGCGGCTTCGAAAACGTCCGGGATTTCCTCGAAGCTCCCGCCGAGGAAGTCGCGGATCACCCGGTTGGAGTCCATGTAGCGTCTCGGCGCCGGATGACGCCAGCTCCACGAGAGGTCGGTGGGCGCGTACAAACCGACAACGCCACGCACTTTTCGCGCCAGGTCCGGACGATACGCCGCGGAGAGGGCCAGATGGCCGCCCGCGCTCCGGCCCATGAGGACGATCTGATCCGGGCGGCACCGGTATTCGGCCGCGATGGTGGCAAGGAACTCCACCGCCCGGGCGATGTCGTCGACAGGCCTGGGAAACCGGTGCTCGGGCGCGAGCGCGTAGTCCAGCGCCGCGACCCCGATTCCGCGCGACGCCAGGTAGCGGTTGAAGCCCGCCAGTTCCCTCCGGCCGCCGCTCCGCCAGGAACCGGCATGAACCACCAGCGCCAGTGGTGCCATTCCAGATTGGCCTGTGGGATGGTAGAAATCGAGCAAGAGGGGACGACCGTCAACCGCTGCGTATTGGAGCGTTTCCCTCCCGATTGCGGGTATCGGCACGTGGAGGATCCGGCGCCAGGAGAACGGAACTATTTTCTTCCCGTTCGCGTACCTCAGGCGATCGCCGCCGGAACGCGGAAAGGCCGCGTCGAAAAGCGGCGGGATGCGCCGTGCCCGCCGCCAGGCGCGCACCGACGGTGTCAGGAAGGCGGTTGCGGCCCCGAGCGTGGCCGCCACCGACCAGCCAGGCGCATCGACACGAACCAGGAGCCAGGACCACACGAGAACGAACATCGCGAGCCAATGTCCCCATTCGGTGGCCACGACCCCGGGCTTCCAGAGCGCGTACACGGGGGCCCGGAGAATCGCCAGCGGGGACCATAAGGCCCAGCACACGCCACCGGCGATGGCGAGGATTCGAAGAAGCCCGGCGACAGAGTCGGTCAATGTGTGTGGCTCCCTCGCAGGGGAGGAGGAAACAATCGATGACGACTTGCGCGAGCTGCGGAAAAGACAACGCCCCTCACGCCCGTTTCTGCCAGGTGTGCGGCACGGCCATTTCGCCAGCCGCGGTGGCCCCCGAACCGCCGGGTCGCGGGGCGGACACCGAAGTCCTCTACGCCGGGTTCTGGATCCGCGCCCTCGCGTTGATCATCGACGGCATCATCGTCTTCACCGCGAGCCTCGTCCTGGGATTCGCGTCTTTTGGCATGGGCATCGTCCTCGGCGTCGTCGCACCGTGGCTCTACGAAGCCCTCATGGTCGCGAGCACCAACCAGGCCACGCTGGGAAAGATGGCTCTCGGTCTCAAAGTCACCGACGGAAACGGGCAACAACTTTCCTTTACACACGCCACGGGCCGCCATTTCGCCAAGTACCTGTCCGGAATTCCCCTGTTCGCCGGCTACATTATCGCCGCGTTCACCGAGCGGAAGCAGGCCCTCCACGACCTTATCGTGAATACCTACGTTGTCAGGAATTACCGCTGATTCCCTTATAGCGGTACTTTTACGCCTTACTCGGCATATACTGCGTAGTCCGACCGTCCTGACGGTCGGACACAGCTGGCAAGACGTCCACGCACGACCGGACCGACGAGCATTGAAGCCCGCGGGTGGCCCGGTAGAATACCTGCGCCGCCCGGGAACGCGAACAGGTACCGATTTACCAGGAGAGTAAATGCGTCGCGCACCCCTTGTTTCCGCCGTCTTCCTTCTGGCGTTCCTCCCCGGGAGCCTCCAGGCACAAAACCTCACCGGAACCATCCTCGGTACGATCACCGACCCCGATGGCCTCCTTGTCGAGGATGTCGCCGTCCAGGCGACGAATCTCGGCACAGGACTCGTTCGCCGGGCGACGACGGGCGAATCCGGAACGTATACGCTGCCCGCCCTTCCCGTCGGGGAATACGAGATCGTCGCCTCGCGAACGGGGTTCGAAACCGTCGTCATTTCCGGCGCCGTCGTCCAGATCGACCAGCAAGCACGACACAACATCGCGCTTTCGGTGGGCCAGGCGGCCACCCAGATCAACGTGACGGCTGGAATTCAGTTCCTCCAGACCGACAAGTCATCGGTCGGCAGCGTCCTCGACGAGGCCAGGATCAATTTGTATCCAGTGAATAACCGCAGGTTCGAATCGCTGGTCCAACTGTTCCCCGGGGCTGTCACCGCGGCCGAGGGGTCGGAGATCGGAACGCGAGGGGGGTTCAACGTCGCCGGCGTCGACGAAAATTCCAACTCGTTCTTCACCGACGGGTTCGACAACATGGACCCGGTCCTGCGCAATCTTTCCTACCGCCCCATCCTGGACACGATCGAGGAGTTCAGCGTGGAGCAAAACAGTTACAACGCGGAGTTCGGGCGGAACGCCGGCGCCGTCGTCAACGTGACGACCAAGTCCGGAACCAACAACTTCCACGGGACGCTCTGGGAGTACTTCCGGAACGACAACCTCGACGCGCGGAACGTCTTTGCAAGGGAGACGAAACCCGACCTGATCCGGAATCAGTTCGGGGCAACCGTCGGCGGGCCGATCGTTCCGGACAAGACGTTCTTTTTCGTTGGCTGGGAGAGCCTCCGCGAGAAGCGCGGGGTGGTGAAACGCGCGTTCGTCCCGACGCTGCTCCAGCGGACGGGGGATTTCAGTGAGAGCTCGACTCCGATTCTGAATCCGTTCACGCGGATGCCGTTCGATGGCAACGTGATCCCGGAGGACCTCCTGAGTCCTATCGGTCTCTCGGTTCTCAACGCCTATCCGTTGCCCAACATCGAGAACTCTGGACCCGGCCAACCGAACCGGATCGAGATCGCGAATCATATCGAAGACGTCGATGATGTCTCGGTCCGCATCGATACGGGCCTGAACGACGGGACGACGATGAACGCCCGGTACGGCTACTCTGACGCGCGGATGTTCGATCCGTTCCGGGACGACACGCCCGGAGCCACGGAACTGAAGGACTTCCCTCAAACCGCCGACATCACCCGCACGAACGTCGGAATCGGATTCACGACCGTCATCGGCTCGAATTTCGTCCACGAGTTCCGCGTGGGTTACAACCGGTTCCAACAGCCTCAGACACCCGTCCGGCCCGCACCGCCGAATCAGGCC
>CAZTTI010000127.1:0-7637 GCA_964615925.1 uncultured Solibacteraceae bacterium | reverse complement strand
TGATCGATCCGGAAGGCGGGATCGTGGGGCGCTATCGGAAGATGTTTCCGTTTTTCCCTTACGAGGAGGGAGTCGAACCCGGAAACGAATTCCTCGTTTTCGACGTTCCGGGAATCGGGCGATTTGGCGTATCGATCTGCTACGACATGTGGTTCCCCGAAACGTCGAGGACATTGGCATTGATGGGGACGGAGGTCATTCTCCATCCCACGCTGACGACGACCATCGACCGCGACGTCGAGCTATCCATAGCGCGGGCGACCGCCGCCCAGAACCAGTGTTTCGTATTCGACGTGAACGGCATGGGGGATTGCGGGCTTGGCCGCTCGATCGTCGCTGGACCCCACGGAGACGTCCTGTTCCAAGCCGGCTCCGCCGAGGAGATGTTCCCCTTCGAGATCGACGTCGACCGCGCGCGTCGGAGCCGTGAAGTCGGTTTGCGTGGTCTCGGCCAGCCGCTCAAGAGTTTTCGGGACCGGCGGGTTCACTTCGACGCTTACATGCCGGGCTTCGAGACGGATTTCATGAAACAGCTCGGACCTCTGCGAAAACCTCAACGCGCCCGACGGAACGTGCCCGCTCGCGAAGACCGCTCCGCGTCCCGGACTGACGCCGAAGAAACGACGCGCGGTTCCGATCCACAGGAGAAAGAGCTGTATTGAAAATGCGACCGAAGGAGACAGCATGAGCACGCCGCGCATGAGCATGGACGATCCCGCGTTCCGCTCCTACTACGACGCGTCCCATTTCCGGACCGACACCTGGAACGACCTCAAGATCCTCACCGGCCGGAGGGAGCGATCGTTCTATGAAAGTGGCGACCCGGGGAACCTCGACGATGAAATCACGCGGCTGCTCGACCGCCTGGATACGATCGAGCAATACTGGGCGTTTCCCGGACGGCGCATCTGCCGCCACCTCCGAGGGCTGCTCACCCGTGGTTTCTACCGATCGCTGGCGCGGCAGACCGAGCGCGCAGCTCGTTTCCTGTTTGGCGACGTGTACCGTCACCGCGATGTCGGCGAATCTTTCGGAGAGGACGCCGACACCGGAGACTACGTCGCCGGAGACGTAGCCGACGCGACGAGTCGGGCTCGCGGAAGGCGTCCCTATTTCGAGGTTCTTCTCGTCGACGAGATGGCATGGGACGAGGGAGGGGAGGTTCGGCGACGAATGCTCGGGCTGCGGCAGGAAGAGGACGACTTTATCTATGACGTCGTCCTGGCGGGCACGCTCGAGGACGCCATCATCGCCGCGCTTTTCAACCACAACATCCAGAGCGTCGTCATCCGGTATAACTTCCCTTTCGATTCCCCCGTACGCATCGCCAACCTGCGTCACTATCTGACCGAGGTCGACCTCGACGCGCTTCGCGCCGAGTCCCGGAGCAGCTCGGCTCATGCGCTGAGCCGTGCCCTGGCGTCTATTCGTCCCGAGCTGGACCAGTTCCTCGTCACAGATGATCCGGTCCGCAACGTCTCCTCGCAGCTCCACAATTTTCGCCGGGTCTTCTATCATCAGGAGGACTATCTCGAGCTTCACCTGAGCATCCTCCAGGGGATCGACGAGCGCCACGAAACGCCGTTCTTCACGGCGCTGCGCGAATACAGCCAGAAGCCGACCGGCGTGTTCCACGCCTTGCCAATCTCGCGCGGAAAATCTCTCACGAAGTCGCACTGGATCCGCGACATGGCGGACTTCTACGGGACCAACATCTTCCTCGCGGAGACATCGTCGACGTCCGGAGGACTCGATTCTCTCCTGCAGCCGCAGGGACCGATCAAGCGCTCCCAGGAGAAGGCGGCGCGCGCGTTCGGAGCGAAGGAAACCTACCTGGTGACCAACGGCACGTCGACGGCGAACAAGATCGTCCTGCAGGCGCTCCTCAGGCCCGGAGATATCGTCCTTGTCTCGAGGGACTGCCACAAATCCCATCACTACGCGATGATGCTGGCCGGAGCGCTCCCCGTGTACCTGGACCCGTATCCGCTGCCCGACTTCTCGTTCTACGGAGCGGTTCCCCTCGCCGAGATCAAGCGCAACCTGCTCCGGCTGCGCGACGCCGGAAAGCTGGACCGCGTGCGTATGCTGCTCCTGACCAACATCACCTTCGATGGAATCGTTTACAATCCGGCCCGCGTGATGCGCGAGGTCCTGGCCATCAAGCCTGACATCGTCTTCGTATGGGACGAGGCCTGGTTCGCCTTTGGCAGGTTCTCTCCAATGTATCGCCGGAGATCGGCCATGGAGAACGCGGCCCGTCTCGCCGCCGAGCTTCGATCCGGCGAGTATCGCGCCTCCTACAACAACTGGAGCGCGGCATTCAACGCGAACGAGTCCGGCAACGATGACGACAAGTGGCTCGACGGGCCGCTCATGCCGGATCCGGATCGCGCGCGCGTCCGCGTCTACGCCACGCAATCCACGCACAAGACGTTGACTTCGCTCCGGCAGGGATCGATGATCCACGTCTGGGATCAGGATTTTAACCGACTGACCCACGATGCGTTCGAGGAGGCGTATATGACGCACACGTCGACCTCCCCGAACTATCAGATTCTGGCGTCTCTCGACGTGGGGCGCCGGCAGGTCGAACTCGAGGGATACGAGCTCGTCCAGGAGAGCGTCGCCCTGGCGATGGCCCTGAGGGAGCGGGTGGAGGAACATCCGCTGCTCTCGCGGTACTTCCGCGTCCTCAAGTCGCGGGAGCTGATCCCGGCCGAGTTCCGTCCTTCGGGGTTCGAGCAGTTCTACAACCCGGAAAGCGGGTACGCGTCGTTGACGCGATCATGGAAGGAGGACGAGTTCGTCCTCGACCCCACGCGGGTGACGCTCCAGATCTCGGCCACTGGATTGGACGGCGACACGATGCGCAAGAGGTTGCAGAACGAGTTCGACATCCAGATCAACAAGACGTCGCGCAACACTCTGCTTTTCATGTTGAACATCGGGACGACACGCGGAGCGATCGCCTATCTTCTCGAAGTGCTCACGCGAATCGCCCGTCGCCTCGAGGATGAGCGGGAATCGCAGAGCGAGATCGAGCGCCGGCTCGACGACGAACGGATCGAGGACCTGTCCCATCGGCAGCCGCCTCTCCCGAACTTCAGCCGCTTCCATCCCCGCTTCGGGCCCGACGGCCAGGACACGCCGGAGGGCAACTTGCGGGAGGCGTTTTTCCTCTCCTACGACGCGGACGCCTGCGAGTTCCTCCCGATGGACGGCACAGTTGCCCGCGAGATCGATTCCGGAAGAGAGATCGTCTCCGCCACCTTCGTCACGCCGTACCCCCCGGGCTTTCCGGTCCTGGTCCCCGGCCAGGTCCTGAGCGAAGGCATACTCACTTACCTCAAGCAGCTCGATGTCAAGGAAATCCACGGCTACGATCCGCGCCTCGGTCTTCGGGTTTTCAAAGATGCCGTGCTCAACCCGGCCCCCGGGTGGAACAGCCGCCAGGCCGCCGCGGGAGTAGAACGCCAATGACCATCAAGCTCAACGGGATTTCCGACATCCGGCGCTATTTCTACCACAACGAGATCCCGACCTACTTCGTGAGCGCCACGAACTTCAACCTGCTGGGAATCGATGAGTGGGTCCGGAATTTTCGTTATATCAACTACATCGATTGCTTCGACGGCAACCATCCCCACGTGGTGACGCCGGCAGAATCCACCGACCGCGTGTTCAACAGCATCGAGGAGATCAACAATTATCTCCTCGAGAACAAGACCATCGTGAACTACATCCGGAGCCGTGGGCCCGGACGGGCCGTGTTTCTGTTCTTCGACGAAGAGACCGAGGCTCTCTGCCGGGACCTCGATCTCCAGGTCTGTTTTCCACCGGCGCGCCTTAGGGAACAGGTCGACGACAAGTTGGAAACCACGCGCATCGCCGACGAAGCCGGCGTCGAATCGGTCCCGAACACGCTGGCCCGCGTCGACGGATTCGAAACGCTGATGAAGGTCGCCCGCGAGAATGGTCTCGGGGAGGACCTCGTCGTCCAGACCGCGTACGGGGATTCCGGCCACACGACGTTCTTCATCTCGGGCTCCGACGACTACGCCGAATACGCCGACGAGATCGAGCGCGAGGAGGAAGTCAAGATTATGAAGAAGATCCGCTGCCGGGGGGCCGCGCTCGAGGCATGCGTCACCCGTCACGGGACAATCGTCGGCCCGCTGATGACCGAGCTGGTGGGTTTTCGTGAGCTCACGCCGTATCGCGGTGGGTGGTGCGGCAACGAGGTCGTCGCCGAAGGGTTCTCCGCCGGTGTCCGCGAGCAGGCACGGAACTCGACGTTCGCCTTCGGCGAAGCCCTGCGCAAGCGAGGGTACCGCGGCTACTTCGAGTGCGATTACCTCTACGATATCGACGGCGACAAGGTGTACCTCGGCGAGGTGAATCCGCGGATCACCGGAGCCAGCTCGATGACCAACCTGGCCTCGTTCGCCCACGCCGACGCCCCCCTCTTCCTGTTCCACCTGCTCGAGTGGTCCGACGTCGACTTCGAGCTGGACGTCGAGCAGCTCAACCGGAGATGGTCCGACCCGGCCAACATCGACACGTGGAGCCAGATGGTCATCAAGCATACCGGCGAGGACATCGAGTACGTGACGTCGGCGCCTTCTTCCGGAATCTGGCAGATGAAGGAGCCCGGACGGGCCGACTTCGTCCGGATGCAGACCCATCGCCGTACGGCCGAGGATCCCTCGGAGGCTTTCTTCCTGAGGATCATGAGGTCCGGTGATTACTTCTACGAGGGTGCCGACCTGGGTATTCTGGTCACCCCATCCCGTCTCATGGATGACGAGTTCCGGCTGAACGACCGCGCGCGGGAATGGATCGAGGGGATCGGTTCGCACTTCTCCTCGCGGCGGCTGGATCAGGCCGAGTCGGAACCGGCGGCACGGGTGGCCGCGGTCGGCGGCTTCAAGTTTCTCTGAACTTCGAGAAGCCACCGAACGTGATGCGTTTGCGATTCCGGTCCGTTCTCGAGGATCGTCCGGGGGACAAGTGGCGCGCCTTGTTCTCGGAGACCTGGGAGTCTTACCACCGGTGGTTCCTCGCCGAGGGAGAGGCCCGCCGCCCCGGCTTTATGACCTCGGCCCGCAACCTCCGCCGATACATGCCCGAGCTTGTGCCGATGTGGGAGCACCTCTCGGAGCTGGCCGGCGGGGGCGATCACGTCGCCAGGATGCTGAGCATGTACTGCCCCACGCCCTATCTGGCCGCGTGTTCGCAGGCCATTTGGCGAGGTGATTCGCCGTTCCTGATCCGAAACTATGACTATCATCCGGACCGGTTCGAGGGTTGGGTGCTCGCGTCCCGATGGCACCAGACGCGCGTAATCGCCACCAGCGATTCGCTCTGGGGAGCACTGGACGGCATCAACGAACACGGTCTGGTCGCCGCACTCGCGTTCGGAGGCCGGCCGGTGGTCGGCGAGGGATTCGGTATCCCCCTGATCATCCGCTACGTTCTGGAGTTCTGCCGGACGACGTCCCAAGCGGTCGAGGTTCTCGGGCGGGTGCCCAGCCACATGAGCTACAACGTGATTGTGGTCGACCGTGCGGGGGACTTCCGGACCGTGTTCCTCAATCCGGACGGGAAGACACGCGCGATCGAACGGCCCTGGGTGACGAATCACCAGGAGGACTCGTCATGGGAGGAGTACGAGGCTATCAGCCGGAGCCGCCTGCGGGGCGATCTCCTCGACAAAACGTTCTCCTCCCCCGACGCGGCTCCCGAACGTCTCGTGGCCCGGTTTTTCGAGGAGCCCCTCTTCGCGACCGATTACGCCCGTGCGTTCGGGACCCTGTACACGGTGTTGTTCCGGCCGGTGGAGGGGAAAGTAACCTACCTCTGGAAGAACCGCGAATGGCACCAGTCGTTCGACCGGTTCATGGAGGGATCGGCGGTCGTCACCTACGGCTGAACGCCGCCCACAACCCGTGGTTTCCCCACGACGCGAGAGCCCACCAGGCCGCCAGATAAACCGCGAGTGAGAAGAGTATCGCCTGCCGCATCTCGCGTGCGGGCTCACCGGCCGACGTCGAAGCGCACGCCCTGAGCGAGCGGCAGCGACTTGCCGTAGTTGATCGTGCAGGTCTGGCGGCGCATGTAGGCTTTCCAGGCGTCGCTTCCGGCCTCGCGGCCTCCGCCCGTGTCCTTCTCGCCGCCGAAGGCGCCGCCGATTTCGGCGCCCGACGTTCCCGCATTCACGTTCGCGATGCCGCAGTCGCTGCCGGCGGGTCCGAGAAAACTTTCGGCCTCGCCGAGCACCGTCGTGTATATTCCCGACGACAGTCCCTGATCGACGGCGTTCTGACGGGTGATGGCCTCGTCGAGCGCGCGATACGTCATGACGTAGAGTATCGGCGCGAACGTCTCTTCGGCCACGATCGGCATGTCGGGCGTCGCGCGCACGATCGCGGGCTCGACGAAGAAGCCCGGTCCCGGGAGCGCCCGGCCGCCCGAGAGCAATTCGCCGCCTTGTGCGCGCGCCTCGGTGAGCGCGTGCTGCATGTGCTCACGCGCAGCGGCACTGATCAGGGGACCCACGAGCATGCCGTGCTCCCAGGGGCGCCCGATCGCGAGGCTCCGGTAGGCTTCGACGAGACGTGTCGTGAATGTCTCGTCGATCGACTCGTGGAGGAAGAGCCGCCGTAACGAGGTGCAGCGCTGGCCCGCCGTGCCGACCGCGGCGAAGACGACGGCCCGGAGCGCAAGGTCGAGATCGGCCGACTCCGTGACGATCACGGCGTTGTTCCCGCCCAGCTCGAGCAGGCTGCGTCCGAGGCGCGCGGCCACTGTGGCACCGACTGCACGGCCCATCGCGCAGCTTCCGGTCGCCGAGATCAGCGGCAGCCGGCGATCCTCGGCCATCCAGCGGCCGGCCTGGCCGTCCTCGTCGATGCAAAGAGTCAGGAGGCCGGGGACGCCATGGTCGTCAAGCACGCCGTTGACAATGTGCTGCACGGCGATCGCCGTCAGTGGCGCGCGCGGTGATGGTTTCCAGACCACGCTGTCGCCGCAAACGGCCGCGAGCGTAGCGTTCCAGGCCCATACGGCCACCGGAAAGTTGAAAGCCGTGATCACGCCGGCGGGCCCCAGCGGTTGCCACTGTTCCATGAGCCGGTGCTCGGGCCGCTCGCTCGCGATCGTCAGTCCGTAGAGCTGTCGCGACAGACCCGTCGCGAAATCGCACATGTCGATCATCTCCTGCACTTCGCCGGCACCCTCGCTGACGATCTTGCCGACCTCGAGCGTGACCAGCATGCCGAGGTCGGACTTCCGGGCCCGCAGCGCCTGTCCGAGCTGGCGGACGAGCTCACCGCGCGCCGGAGCGGGTTTGAGGCGCCAGGCGTGGAAGGCTTCCCCGGCCTGTGCCACGATGCGTTCATAGTCGGCGCGCGAGGCGGTTCCGACGCGCGCGAGCGGCTCGCCGGTCGCGGGGTTCAGCGACGCGATCTCGGGGCCGCTGGCATTGAGCCAGGTCTCTCCGCAGGCGCCGCTGTTGAATGCCGACAATCCCAGGCGTTCGAGGAGGTCCTCATGCATATCGCTACCTCGGCGTTCAGGCTCCATCGATTTCCTCGTCAATCGATCTCGTTCTCTATTGATCTCATCCTCTATTG
>CAZTTI010000126.1:0-6576 GCA_964615925.1 uncultured Solibacteraceae bacterium | reverse complement strand
CCGCGTGCCCTATTAATGCAAGGGGATGGCCGATTGAGAAACGTTCGTCGAGCAAAGCCGAATGATTCGGAGAGAACCGGAGGAATATCAGCGTATTCCTGGTGTTATGATGGCGAGTATGAAGATCGGAGTCTCCATTCCCGAGGATCTGGTCGCCTTCGCAGACGAAACTGCCCAGGAGCGCGGTGTGTCGCGCTCGGAGTTGCTGGCCCGGCTCCTGGAGGCGGAACGGATTCGCATTCAGACGGCGAAGTATCTGGATCGTCATGGTTGGGACGTGGTGGACGACGAGGCCCGATGGCGGCAGTATCAGCGTCGCCGCGCCGCTCAAGAGTACCGTGACGACGAATGGTGAGATCCCCCGGCGCGGGGAGGTCTGGTGGGTTCAGGTCGACAAGAAGCGCCCCGCCGTTGTCGTCCAGACCGACCGCGTTCGAGATCCGCGCGTCCGTTCGTTCCTCGTTGTGCCGCTGACGAGCCGGCTCCATCTGGAAGGCTTGCCGGGCAATGTGCGCCTCGGGCGGTCCGACACGGGCCTCTCGAAAGCTTCCGTGGCCAACGTCTACGATGTCCAGAAGGTGCTGAAAGCGGACTTCGACCGTCCTGTCGGACGCCTTCCGAAAGAAAAAGCCGCGGCCCTCTTCCGGGGGTTGAAGCTCGTCCTCGGGTTGGACTGAGCAGATTCCCGGGACCCGAAAGCGGAATGCCTGACGAAAGTTTTCGTTGACAGTGACGAAATGTTTCGTCAATACTCCTTCCCATGGCGGAAAAGAAGGTACGACCCACGGAGTTGGAGCTGACGATTCTGCGAGTCCTGTGGGACGCGGGCCCGAGTTCGGTCCGCGAGGCCACACGCATCCTGAACGAGACCCGCCGCACCGGGTACACCACCGTCCTCAAGATGTTCCAGATCATGCACGAGAAGGGGCTGGTGGACCGTGACGAATCCCAGCGTCCTCAAATCTACCGGGCCCGGCACTCGCAGGCGCAGACGCAGCGGCAGTTGCTCCGGGATCTCGTAGACCGGGCGTTCGGGGGGTCGACCCGGGCGCTGGTCATGCAGGCGCTCTCGACGAAGAAGTCCGCGCCCAAAGACCTCGACGAAATCGAGAAGCTTCTGGACCGGATCGAAGACCGGACCGAAGGAGGTCCCAGATGAGTGGCATCTCCCAGGCGTTCACCACGGCCTTGTTTCACTTCCTGTGGCAGGGCGCCGCCGTGGCGCTGGTCTTCTCGATCCTGATGTTTCTCCTGACACGCCGGTCTTCGAACGCCCGCTACGTGGCCGGGTGCATCGCGCTGGCCGTCATGGCGCTCCTTCCTGTTGCGACCGCCTGGAGTGTGTATTCACCCCCTGCGCAATCGACAGAGGCTCAAGTGTCACCGCCAGCCGCGGTGAGTGGAGGCGCGTCCGTGCTCCTGACGATCGGGTCCGATGTCTCCGGGCCCGTTTCCGAGGCCGTTCGAACGGGCGTATGGCTGGAGGCCCTGAGGCCGTGGGCCATCCCGGTCTGGTCGCTCGGCGTCGTGTTCTTTTCCCTGCGGCTCGTCTGGGGGTACGGTTTCGTGCGCCGCTTGCGCCGGTCCGCCGTTCCCGACGCGGCGACATTCACATTGGCCGCCGGGCTTTCAGAACGATTGGGAATGACGCGCCGGTTCCGCGTCATGGTGTCGGCGCTGGCCGACAGCCCCGGTGTCGTCGGATGGCTGCGACCCGTGATCCTGTTGCCTCCCGCAACGGTGCTGGGTCTCGCCCCGGCACAACTGGAAGCCGTCCTCGCCCACGAACTGGCCCACGTCCGCCGGTACGACTACCTGGTCAATGTGATGCAGACCTTGGTCGAGGCTTTGCTGTTCTACCATCCCGCCGTCTGGTGGGTGTCGTCCAGCATCCGGCGCGAGCGGGAGCTGTGTTGTGACGACATCGCCGTCGAGGCCATCGGCGACCGTCTTCGTTATGCCCGCGCGCTGGCCGCTCTCGAGCGGCTGCGCGTCGGGCGCCCGCAGTTGGCCATGGGGGCCACCGACGGCTCGCTGTCCGATCGAGTGAGGAGAATCATGGGAAAAGAAAACCAGAACGCCCGCCTGCCCGTCGTTTCCGGTATCGTCGCCCTGGTCCTGTGCGTGGTGGCCGTCGGTGCCACCACCGTCGCCAGTCCGGTTTCCGGGCAACTGCAGTTCGGGGTGGAGGTCCCCGTGCCGCCTCCCCCGCCGCCTCCCCCTCCCGCGCCGACGACCCCGATTCCGCCTCCGCCGCTTCCTCCACCGCCGGCTCCGGCGATCGGTTCCCAGCTCTTCGGGCCGTTCGACGGCGAGGATGTGGCCTGGGTCCTGTTCCGAGACGGGGAGACGAGAACGTTCGGTTCGTCGGTCGATCAGGCCGAAGCCCGCATCGATCGCCGCAACTTCGACGGCGACATGCTCTGGATCCGCATGGACGGCGAAACCTACGTCATCCAGGACGAAGACGTTCTCAACGACGTCGATGAGTTGTTCGCACCGATGGAGGACCTGGGCGCGGACATGCGGCAGTTGGGTGAAGAGATACGCCTTCTGGGAGAGGAGATGCGGGGACTGGGTGAACAGATGGGTGATGTTCGGGTGGATGTTCCCGATTTGACGGCCCAAATCGAAGAAATCCGCACGATGCTCCAGTCCGACGCCACGATGCAGGATCTCGGCCGCCTCCAGGCGGAAATCGGACGATTGCAGGCTTCGATCGGCCGGGTTCAAAGCGACGCGGGCCGCCAGCAGGCGGAGATTGGGCGGGAACAGGCCGCGATCGGGCGGGAACAGGCCGAGATCGGTCGTCGACAAGCTGAACTCGGGCGGCAACAAGCCGAGGCCTACGGCGAGGCCAGCGACGCCCTTATCGAGATGGTCGAGGACGCGATCGACGCGGGCCTTGCCCAACGGCTCGACTGAGGATTCTGGGCCGCTACGAGTGGGTCCGCGCCTCTTCGATCAACCGCATCGCGCGTGACGGGTTGTAAACCCCACAGGGGCAGAATCGCGTCAGCGTCGCCACGGCCTGCTCCGGCGTTCGGCGGCCTTCGCGGACCATATCGAGCATTTTCTGGGCCAGGGCGAAAGAGACCATCCCGTGGCCGCACATCGTGGCCAGCTCCAGGACCTGGCCGCGCGGGAGATGGTCGTGTTTGTCGGTGAAACCGAGCGAGTACTCGACGCTGTGGCGGGGGATGCCGCAGGCCTTTCCTACCTCCCGGGCGCCGTCGACCGACGTGCTGATGTTGACCGAAAGGCCCAGGTCAGCGTCGATGACGTCGCGGAGGCAGGCCTCGGCCTTCTCCTTCGAGTCGAAGACGGCGCCGGCCGTTCCCGCGTCGGAAAGATCGTTGATCACGGCGTCGAAATCGGGTTTCGTGTCGCGGTTCCAGTGGACCAGCGGGTTCAGCGCCGAAGACGGGCGGTAGCTGCTTTTGCCCGACGCCCCGATGTTCGAGGCCTCGTGCCGGACCGAGATCCGGAGGAAGGTCTTCAGCTTCTCGATCGCGCCGTCGTCGTTCTTGCCCTTCGAGGGCATGGCGAAGACGATGTAATCGTCGGAGAAGGCTTCGGCCCTACCGTACCGATGCAAGGTGTTGGTCACCCTGGCCCTCCGCTTTCGCTCCCACGTTGGTGACTCGTCCGAGGCCCATGTTGGTCTTCGCGCGCTCGAAGTTGTAGCCCAGTCGTTCGAGCATCGGCGCGAGGAGCGTGTCCTCGCCCTCGTCGTCACACCGCGTGGACACACCGACCGCGACGACGGTGTCGATCTGGTTCGAGACGTTGTCGACCGTCGCGAGGACCTGTTCAACTTCCTCGAGTTTCGTCTTGATCTCGACGATGGCCGACAGGATCTTTTCATCGAGGAGTTCGGGGTTCAGGTCACCCGTCGCCTTGTCCGCCATGAGGTGGGTGATCGGGTTCTTCGGCTCGAACGCGACACCAATGGAGGCCAGCGCGCGCGTCATCGTCTGGATCTCGTGGAAGCGGACGCCGGTTCCGGGCCGTCCGAACTCGATAACGAAGCCCACTTCCCCGACGTTGACGCGGTGCGCGACGTCGTTGGTCTTGACCTCTTCGGTCCCCCGTCCCTTGATCCCGGTCGACGTGTGCTCGACCAGGGGGTCGCTGAAGACCTGGCGCGCGACGCGGGGCCATTCGAGCTCCTCCATCACGAACGCGCTCGTCGGGCAGACGTCGGGCTCCGGGTCGAACCGGAACCGGAAGAATTTGGCGAACTTACGGACCGTCCGGACCAGCGTCGGGTTCAGCTTCTCCTGGCTCATCCCCCGGAAACACGTCCCGCACTCGACGCACTCGTCCCGGTTGATCGTCGCGCGGTTGATCGTCGTGTCGATGTAGATCGCCCCCATTGGGCACACGGGAATGCAGTTGCCGCAGGCGACGCATTTTTGAGGATCGATCCGCATGGTGGTCCTTCGGCCTGGCGGCCAGTATAGCATTCGCCAACCCGACCTTCGTGAGAAGGCCTGGGCTCTACCGGTAAAGAATATTGACCAGGAACATGGGGATCCAGGGGATGTACGTGACCAGGAGAAGCACGACGAGGAGGACCCCGATGAACCAGACGTTGACCTTCGTGACCTCCCAGACGTCGGCCTTCGCGATCGAACACGCGGTCACGAGCACGCTCGCGACGGGCGGAGTCTGCTGGCCGATCCCGAGGTTGAGCGTCACGATCAGGCCGAAGTGGACGGGATCGATCCCGGCCGCGTTCACCAGCGGCATCACGATCGGGACGACGAGGATGATGGCCGCCGCGGAGTGGAGGAAGAGGCCCACGGCCAGGAAGAACAGGTTGAGCAGAGCCAGAATTGCCAGCGGGCTCGCGGTCATTTCCAGAATCTGCTGGGCCACCTGCTGCGGGACTTGCATGGACGTCAGGACCTCGCCCAGGAGCGCCGACGTCGCCACGAGCAGCATGACGACGGCCGTCTGGCGGGCGCCGTCGAGCATCGATTCCCGGAGCCGCGTCATGTCCAGTTCCCTGTAGACGAAGGCCCCGATGACGATGGCGGCGACAACGGCCAGCCCGGCGCCTTCGGTGGCCGTAACCCAGCCGCTGAAGATGCCTCCGAGGATGACGACGGGCAGCGTTAGCGCCCAGACGGCGTCCTTGAACGTCTGGATGACGCGAGCGATCTGGAAGACTTCTTCGATCGGGAAATTGTGCCGTACCGCGATCACGTGGGCGACTCCCATCATCAGAAGTCCCCCGAGCACGCCCGGTACGATTCCGGCGACGAAGAGCTCGACGACCGAGCTGCCGGACATCACGGCATAGAGAATCATCGGGACCGACGGGGGAATGATCACGGCCAGCGTCGATGCCGAGGACGTGATCGCCGCCGCGAACGCCCGCGAATATCCCCGCCGCTCCATGGCCGGAATCAGGATCGAGCCGAGCGCCGCCACGTCGGCCACGGCCGATCCCGAGATCTCGGCGAAGAACAGCGATGCGCCGACGGTGACCATCGCCAGGCCCCCGCGAACGAACCCGAGCAGGGCCGACGCAAACGCGATGAGGCGCCGGGAGATTCCCGAGGCGTTCATGATCGCCCCCGCCAGGATGAAGAGCGGAATGGCGATCAGGGTGAACGGCCGCGCCCCTTCGAACAGGACGAGGGCGACGTTCGGGAGGGCTCGGGTCCCGTCGGCGACCACCATGGCGAGCGTGGCCACGACACCCAGGCCGATCGCGATCGGGACGTCGATGAAGACCAGGGCCAGGAGGCCCAGGAACATGAGCGCGAGGATCATGTGTGTTCTGCCGGGCGGTCTGCGGGCGCCAGGCTGAGAATCTCGGCGAGGATGAAGACCAGGGCTCCGATCGGGATGACGGACTGCGTGAGGCTCATCGGGACCCAGGGCAAGCTGACGAGGTAGGTACCGGAAAGGACGAGCTGGACCCGGAAGCCGGCCCACGCGACCAGGACGAAGAAGCCGATCACCACGGCTTCGCGGACTACGAGCAACACGCGCCGGGAAGACGCGGGGAGCGACTCGACGATCTTCGGAAAGCCGAGGTGGAGCCGGTCGAGGGCGGCGAGACCGGCGCCGTAATAGGTCAGCCAGACCAGGAGGATCGACGCCACCTCGTCGTACCAGACCAGCGACGCGCCGGCCTTTCTGAACACGATGCCGGCGATGACGACCAGCGCGAGCGCCGTCATCAGGACCAGGGCGATGGCCTCGAGACTCTTGCGCAGGATGTGGCGCAGGCGGGAGATCACGCTCGCGTTGCCCGAATCCGGATTACCGGAGCTCGACCGCCCGGTCGATCATTTCCCGCCCCGAGGGGATGGCGTCGGCGAACTCGTCGTAGATGGACTGGCTGGCCTCGAGGAAGCTCGCGCGATCGGCCTCGTTGATCGCGATGCCCGACAGGGCGAGCTCCCCCATCAGCGCGTCGTCCAGTCGCCGCCCTTCCGCGCCGATGTATTCTTCCATCCCGCGCGCGATCGCCTGGATCTCGTTCCGAATGTCCTCGGGAAGCGCCTGCCACTGGCCGCTGCCCGTCACCAGGTACGCCGGCGTGTACACGTGGCC
>CAZTTI010000125.1:0-2737 GCA_964615925.1 uncultured Solibacteraceae bacterium | reverse complement strand
CGGAAAACGGCGGAACCAACCGGCATTGGGTGCCCCATTACCTGCCCGGCCAGAACACGTTCCTGAACGAGTGGCTGGAGGACGAGAGCTGGATTCCCGAGGAGGCGGCCCGGGGCGGTGTGGACACCATCTATCCGGATTATCAGCTCGAACTGGCCGGTATGACCGTCGACGTGGCGCCTCCGGTTTCCGGTTCGGCGTTCGATGCCATGGACAAGGTCCGGGCCCAGAGCCCGCGCGACGGCGAAGTGCACGTCCTCCCGGTCCAGGGCAATGTCTACATGCTGGTGGTCGACGGAACGAACCTGGCCGCGTCGATCGGTGCGGACGGGACTCTACTGGTTAACACCGGTCCCGAACACATGGCCAGCCGTGTCCTGGAAACTATCGACGAACTCTCGCGATCGATCGCGGCATCACCGCGCCCCAACGATTGCCTCGGCCTGAACTGCCGGAGCAATCCGGCCGGTTGGTCGAGCCCATACATGAACTCCGTCATCGCGTCGCCGGCGCCGCCGAAACCGATCCGCTACATTTTCAACACGAACCCCTCGCCGGATGTGACCGGCGGCAACGCGGCAATATCGCTCGCGGGATATTATCCGCGGGGAGGCGGTAACGCCGGGGCTGTGGCCGGAATCGGGCAGAACGCCATGACGATCGCGCACGAAAACGTTCTGCTGCAGATGAGCGCGCCCGTGGGCGAGGTCGCTCCCACACCGGAAGACGCCTGGCCGACGGACACATTCTTCGACGAGTTCTACAAGCTGAGTGAGTACTTCAACGGCGAGGGCGTGATCGCCTACGCCCATCCTGCGACCACCGACGGCGACACCATCGTGCACTTCCGGCGGTCGGAAGTCATCCATGCGGGGGACATCTATTCGACGGTCAGCTATCCGCGAATCGACGTCGAAAACGGCGGAACGATCGACGGCGTCATCGACGGTTTGAACGCGATTCTGGACCTGGCGATTCCCGAGAACCGGTCCCAGGGTGGCACGTGGATCATTCCCAGCCATGGGCGCTTGTCCGACACGGCCGATGTCGCCTCGTACCGGAACATGGTGACGATGGTGCGCGACCGGATCCGCGCGATGGTTCGCAACGGAATGACGCTGGACCAAGTGCTGGCCGCCCGGCCGACGCTCGACTTCGACGGGCGCTACGGTTCGGACACGGGGGAGTGGACGACGGCGATGTTCATCGAGGCCGCGTACCGGAGCCTGGGTGGACAATAGTTTCGAGCGGGCCCGGGGACGGCCCGACGGAGGAAGTGAAATGAATTACAGATGGCTTTGTTTCGCGTTCGTTCTGGCGCTCGCCGCGCTTTCGGCGGGGAGCGCGGACGCTCACCATTCCTTCGCCGCGACGTACAACAGCGAGGAGGAGATCCAGATCGAAGGGAAACTGGTCCAGTTCGCGTTCCGGAATCCTCACTCCTTCGTCCACATCGAGGCGCCGGATGAGTATGGCGAGGTCCAGCGATGGGCGATCGAGTGGAGCGGCACCGGGGCGCTGGCCAGCCAGGGAGTCCAGCGGACCACGTTGCGGGCCGGCGACCAGGTCATCGTCACGGGACGGCCGTCGCGGACGCCGGGGGAATATCGGATTCAAATGTTGACGCTCACCCGTCCGGCCGACGGATTCGAGTGGGGCCGCCGTTCCGGCGAAGTCATCGACTAAGTCGATGAAGTCGTCGATGAAGTCATTGATCAGGGCGATGAAGCATCTTATTCGAACCGGCGCCGGGGTTGCGATCCTGACGCTTTGTCTGGCCGGGAGCCTCCATGCGCAGCGCGGTGGAGGCCTCGCACCTCAATCGTCCGCAGAGGACGCGGCGGTGATCGATCTCACCGGCTACTGGATATCTTCGGTCACCGAGGACTGGAAGTACCGGATGGTCACGCCGAGCCCCGGCGAATACGGGGGCGTCCCGCTGAGCGGGGAAGGGCGCCGCGTCGCCGATACGTGGGATCCCGCGGCCGACGAAGCGGCAGGCGAGGAATGCCGCGCGTACGCCGCGCCAGCCATCATGCGCGTTCCCGGGCGGTTCCACATCACGTGGCAGGATGGGAACACACTCCAGATCGAAGCCGACGCCGGAACGCAGACGCGGCTTCTCCGGTTCGGAGTCGCCGCCAATTCCCAGGCCGCGCCGAGTTGGCAGGGGCATTCAGCGGCTGAGTGGGTCCGGTCGGATGCGGGCGGCGGGCATCTCATGGTCCGGACGACGAACATCCGTCCCGGCTACGTCCGGAAGAACGGCGTCCCGTTCAGCGGCGACGCCGTGCTCACCGAATATTTCGACCTGCATTCGGCGCCGAACGGCGACGAATGGCTCGTGATCACAACCGTTCTCGAAGACCCGATGTATTACAACGGGCCGTTCGTGACGAGCACCAACCTCAAGAAGATGCCGGACGGGGAAGGGTGGAATCCCACGCCGTGTTCGGCGCGTTGAACGTCCGGAACTACGGCTTCACTCGTTGACTGACGGCGTCCCGACTCCGGCCGCCGGATCCCGGATACGGGAATTGAACGGGTCTTCGTCGATCGGCGCGAAGATCATCTCGAGGACTTCGCCGTCCAGCGGCGCCGGTGTCTGCACGCGGTAGGTCGCCGGGTCGCTGGTCCATGGCCGGGTGAAGAGATCTGGGTCCTCGACCCTCAGCGTCAGTTCCAGCGTGTTCTCGTCCACCCGCCGCCAGCGTTCCTCGACGCGTGTCCGGTCGCT
>CAZTTI010000124.1:0-3536 GCA_964615925.1 uncultured Solibacteraceae bacterium | reverse complement strand
TTCGCCAGCGGCGGATACACACTCCTTTTCCGCAACGGAACGGAAAGCGGAGGACACCTCGGTGGCGGGATCGACTGGGACGCGTGGGATCGGGGTGGAATCCGTCTTGAATTCCGGGCTCATCTAGTGGAAGGCGCGCTCCTTGGCGCCCGCGTCGCGTTCCTATTCTGAAGCCTCGCTGTTGACGCGCTTATCCGGAGGACCTATACTCCGGATCAGGAGTTCACATGGTGCTTGCATTGCAATATCCAGCAACCCGGTATCGGCCCGATGCTCCTCCGGACCTCGGCTCGCGCGCGGAACGGGAGCGTCTTTCCGGCCCTGCACTCAAAGCCTTTTTCAATATCATGGCGCGGTGGAAGGTTCGCGACGAGGACGCCCGTGGATTGCTGGGCGGCGTCACGAACGGACCGTTCTACGAGATGAAGCGCAATCCCGACCGGGTTCTGGAGGCCGACCGCCTGACCCGCATCTCGTATCTCGTCGGAATCTTCAAGGCGCTCCAGATTCTCCATGGACCAAAGCTCGCCGACGAATGGGTCCATCTGCCGAATCGGAATCCGATCTTCAGCAGTCAGACTCCACTCGCATACATGATTCAGGGAGGCCTGCCGGCCATCGCGAATGTTCGCCGCCTGCTCGACGCACGGCGCGCCGGGTGATGAGACTTCCGCGGGTCTCGCTCGTCCGGCAGAACGATACGCACCGTCTGATTCCTTCGCGGCATCTGTCGCGAGGTCGGAGCGTTCTCGCCGAAATCGCCAACGATCGAGCCCATCTCGCGGCGCTCATGGAACTGGACAACGCCACGAACGACCGCCTGTTGGCGGAACACGATCGGCTTCCGGGTATCGGGCTGGAAGAACTGGTGTTCGGCGTTCCCCACGCCGAGGTGATCAACGCCGCCTATTGTCACCCTCACCCGCTCGGAAGCCGATTCGCGAGCCCCATTCGCGGTGCGTGGTATGCGGGATTCGAACTGGCTACGGCCCAGGCCGAAGTCGGTTTTCACAGATCTGTTCATCTGGCTGAGATCGACCGTTTCGAAGACAGCGTCACTTACGATGACTACCTGGCGGACTTCAGCGCGAATATGCACGACCTTCGGGGCCCGCGCGGTTTTCGTGCCTATCTCGACCCGAAGAGCTACGTTGAGTCCCAGGCCCTGGCCGAGCGCCTTCTCGCTGTGGACTCGCTCGGCGTGGTCTATCCGAGCGTTCGGAAGAAAAGGGGGACATGCCTGGCCTGCTTCAGACCGGCGCTGGTCTCGAACGTCCGGAGGGAAAAGACATACCGGTTCGTATGGGATGGCACGCCGGAGCCGAGCATCACCGTTGATAAATAGTCTGCCGCGTTTGCCGCCCTATTGATCCGGATCGACTGGCCGAATCGGCGTCTCGCCCGGCGGCGGTTCGAGAGTGGATCCGGTTCCCGGTCCCCAGACGTCGATGCCTTCCGAAGTGTTTCCCATCGTCGCCGCGGGAGCAATCGGGCCGAGGAGTGTGAAACCGCGCCCAGCCGGGAGTGCGGGCGGATTGGCGGGATCGATCTCGACGTCGTTCCCGAGGATGAGGGCCGACATCTCGTGCTGGACGATCCGGGCCGCGATCTGCCGGTCGAAGATCGGCGGGTCGATCTCGCCCCAGTCCTGGTGCACGATGTCGAAGTACAGAGTGTCCCCGACGATGACGATGTTCTCGAGCGGGCCCATCGTGTACGGGTTGTCGCAGCGGCCGCACACGACGCCCCGCAACACGTCGCCCACCCGGAGAAACGTGAACAACTGCTTGTTCATGCCGAGGCCGAACGAGGACGCGATCCACGTGCCGACGACGTCGTCGGGCTGCAGCGTTTCGAAAGGTCCGGGCGGCCAATAGGCGGGCGCCGCACCACGGCCTCCACCACCGGCGCCACCACCACCTCCATCCCCGGGGGGACGCGTTGCAGGCGGCGTGCCCGGCGGCAGGTGGTATGCCGGGGGATCGGCGCCGCGCGGGTCCTTGACCAGTGTCCGGCCTTCCGCGTTCGATGCTCCGTCGGCCCCGGTCACGACCATCCGCCCCCCGACGAGCATGGCGTGCTGATCGTCGATCGACCGGATGCGGCCGTCCGAGTCGGCGAACGTGACCGTGAAGTCGATGCCTTCGGTTTCGTTCCACGTTCCGTCGATGAAGCCGATCGTCGTGACGTCGGAGCAGTTCCGGCAGTACACACCCGTGACAGTCTCGCCACGGATCGTGAAGTGGTAGATGTGCGGCTCCGTTCCGAGCGGCGTCCGCCATCCACCACGCCAGTAGTCCGCGTCCTCTGCCGCGGCTGGTAGCGCATGCACCAGGGTCGCAAGCGACACGAGTAGCAGTACCGGTATCGCGGCCTCAGCGGATCGGATTCTCATTGTGGACACTCCTGTGGGTAGGAACGATACAAGAGGCCTGGGGCGAATGCTAGCGAAGGGTGCCGGGATACGTCTCCGTGGATCCAACTGCGATAAGATCCAGTCGCCCGTTCGAGCGGGCGAACATCCACAGGAGAGGTGAGAACCGTGCATCGGCACCATGCGATCGACTACATCGAGTTCACCGTCCGGGATCTCGCCGAGGCGAAGGAGTTCTACACACGGGCGTTCGGCTGGCGCTTCAACGACTACGGTCCGGAATACGCCGGCATCCAGGGTGAAGAGGGCGAGGTTGGCGGTTTTTACCAGACGCCGGAACTCCGCAAAGGCGGGCCTCTTGTGGTTCTGTACTCGACCGATCTCGATGCCAGTCTTGCCGCAGTCCAAGCCGCGGGCGGGAAGGTTGTCCGGGAGCCGTTCCCGTTCCCCGGCGGCCGGCGGTTTCACTTTATCGACCCCAGTGGGAATGAGCTCGCCGTCTGGGCTCCGGAATAGTCAGACGCGAGATGGAGGTCCCATGCCGACAAAACCAATCGTTTCGACAACGTTGCTTGTTCTGGCGATCGTCATCGGCGCGGCAATGCGCGAGGCACTGGCCCAGTCGGGCCCCAACCCCTACCGTCCGGTGGGAGGCCTTCAGGCCGGTGAAGGCCCCGGTCTTATCGGGCAGCCGTGGGCGAAGCTCGGCCGTCCGTTCGGGTCTCCGGGCGGCGTCGAGGTCGACGTCGACGGGGAGCACCTCTGGGCCATCATCCGTTGTGGCGACGATGGAACGCCGCGCGGCAGCCAGACCTATTGCGGCGCTTCGGATCTGGATCCGATCATTCTCTTCGACCCGGAAGGCAACGTCGTGGGAAGCTTCGGCGCCGGTATGTTCCACTGGCCGCACGGCATCCACGTCGACCCAGACGGCAACGTCTGGGTGACCGAGGCCGGAGAATTGATCGAAGGCGACCGGCGGATCGGACACCAGGTGTTCAAGTTTTCGCGTGAAGGCGAGGTCTTGATGACGCTGGGCGAAGCTGGAGTTGCGGGAAGCGGCCGGACGCACTTCAACGCGCCGAGCGACGTCATCACCGCGCCCAACGGGGATATCTTTGTCGTGGACGGCCACCCGACCGACGGCAACAACCGCATCGTC
>CAZTTI010000123.1:0-4577 GCA_964615925.1 uncultured Solibacteraceae bacterium | reverse complement strand
CCTGCGCTCGGCGCCGGGCCGGCCGATCGTGGTGATGCGAACTTCGCGTCGCGACACCTTGTTCACGCTGTTTGCCCGGGAAAAGCCGGACAATCCCCACGTCATTCTCTACAAGGGAAGCGACGCGTTCATGTGCAGGCTCGACGACAGGACGCGGAGCGCCTATCGTGCCGTGCGCGTGCCCGGCGCGGGCTTCTTCAGCCCCGATGACGCGGAATGGCTGATCGAGGAACTCGCCGGCGCGGTTGTCGTCTTCGACGTCCCCAATGGCAACGTGGCCCGTTACCAGAACCTCGTGGAGTTTGCGCGCGCCCTCGAGCCCCGGCAGATCGTGGCCCTCGTCGGCGGGCAGTTCGAGGTGATTGCACGGACCGCCCCTGCGGCGGCCCTTTCCGACCCGGAGATGGAACCCGTCTATCTCGGAATCGATCCGTCCAGCCTGCCCGTTGTTGGACAGCGATGAAGATCCTGTTCGTCAACGCGTTTTCGGCGGTCCGGGGGGGCGCCGAACGCGCCGTTCTCGATACGGCGCTGGAACTGGTCGAGCGCGGCCACGATGTGGTGGCCGTCTTCGCGTTCGATGATCGCCGGTCGCCCCGCGTGGGTCTGTGGCCGTCCTCCATCAACCGCTATTACGTCTCCGAACTGGCTCCGGATCAAAGCGATCCCGCGTCGTTCGAGCAGTCCACGTCGGGTCCGGAGTTCGATGCCGGGATGCGCTACCTCCAGGACATCATTGCAATCGAGGCCCCCGGCGTCATGCACGTGCATAACCTGCCGGCTGTGGACCTGCTCGGCAGGCTCGCGGTCCGGCCCCCGATGGTGCGGACCGTGCATTCCTGGGACACGCTCTGCGAGTCGGGAACGTTGCGTCTGGGGGGGCTCGAACCGTGCATCGAACCGCGTGGCGAGGCCTGCCGGGCGCGCTGTGGGCACACCGATCGGTTTCAGTTCGAAAGGAAGTCGGCGCAGAACGCGTTCCTCCACGAGGCATTCGAGAAGCTGCTGCCAGTCTCCGGGTACGTCCGCGACGTCATGGTCCGAAACGATTTCGACCCATCATTGCTCGACGTGGTGTGGAATTTCACCCGCCTCTTCTCCGACGACAGCAGCGTGGACTTCGGGAACGATGGTCCCGTGGTGGCCATGGGACGGATGACGCCGGAGAAGGGGTTTTTGGAACTGGTCGAGGCTCTGTCGCTTTCCGCCACGCGTCCGTCCCTGCGAATCGCCGGCGGGGACGGAGCGAGCAACTATCGGGAGCAGGTTCTCAGGGCGGCCTCCGAGGCCCAGGTCGACGTGGACGTTGCCGATTGGTGCCACGGGGTCGAGCTCGAGAGCGCCTACCGCACCGCGTCGATCGTGGCCGTTCCGTCAATGTGGCCGGAGCCGTTCGGTCTGGTCGGAATCGAGGCGATGATGGCCGGGAAACCCGTCGTGGCGTTCGATTCCGGCGGCATCTCCGACTGGCTCGAGCACGGGGTGACGGGATTGCTGGTCCCGCTGGGCGATACCCGGGCCTTCAGCCGGGCACTCGACTGCCTTTACGCCGACCGGGAGCTTCGCGTTCGTTTCGGGCGGAACGCGAGAAGCCGGGCCCGTGAACGGTTCTCCGCTGAAGTGTTCATTCCGCGGCTCGTGAAGATCTACGAAGAGGCTATTCATGCGAGTAATGCTGATCGACCCCGCGGGCGCGCAACGCTACGTGACGCACAATGCCGGACTGGCCTACCTGTCTAGCGCGCTGATCGCCCGGGGGCACGAGGTCCGGGTCCTGGACCTCAACAACTACGCCTATACCGAAAGCGACATCGTGGACCGTGTTCGCGAGTTCCGTCCAGACTGGGTTGGCGCGTCCGTCAAGACGGCGCTGGTGAGTTCGGCCGAGCGCACGATGCGGCTGGTGCGCGACGCCTTTCCGGATGCGCGAACCATCGTCGGCGGGGCCCACATCGGAGTCGAAGGGGCCGCCTATATGGCGACGCAGGACGTCTACGAGTTCGGCCTCACCGGAGAAGGCGAGCGCGCCCTTCCCGACCTGATCGAAGGCCGCGACGTCGGCGCCGTCGGCGGGCTCCTGTACTTCGGCGACGGCACGTGGAGGCAAACGCCCAACGAATTCATCTTTGATCTGGACACCCTTCCGTACCCGACCTACCGGACCTGGGACCGCATCGACCGTTCGGCGTTTCCGTACCTCATGGTGCACAGCCGCGGGTGTCCCTTCTACTGCACCTTCTGCAGCGTTCCCAAGGTCAACGGTCGCAAGTTCCGGCGCAGGTCCCCGCAAGGCACGGTGGACGAACTCCGCCATGCCCGGCGCGAATACGTGTTCCGCGACTTCGAGTTCCTGGACGACAACCTCACCCTGCACGTCGAGCACGCCAAGGAAGTTTGCGAGGCGTTGATCCGCGCCGACCTGGGCGTGGGCTGGTTTGCCAACAACGGCATTCGGGCCGACCGGCTCGATCCCGAGCTCTGCCGGCTGATGAAGCGTTCCGGATGCAAGGGCGTCGCGATCGGTGTGGAGTCTGCCAACGACGACATCCTGGACGCCATCAAGAAGGGCGAGTCCGTGGAGGACCTTCGGCGCGGCATCCGGATGCTGAAAGACGCCGGAATCGTCGTGGGGGGACATTTCATCGTCGGGTTGCCGGGCGACACGCTCGACAAGGTGAAGAAGAGCATCGCGTTCAAGGACGAGGCCGGCCTCGACTATGCCTATTTCAACCAACTGGTCCCGTACCCGGGGACCGAGCTCGGAGCCTGGGCCTTGGCGAACACGACGATCCTCGTGGACGACGTGACCGACGCGAGTCACTTCGGCGCGTCGGAGCA
This sequence comes from uncultured Solibacteraceae bacterium, assembly GCA_964615925.1. Lineage (GTDB taxonomy): Bacteria > Acidobacteriota > Terriglobia > 20CM-2-55-15 > 20CM-2-55-15 > JAJEDW01. Next base: position 1,739 of record CAZTTI010000123.1, on the reverse strand, counting down.
GGTGTTCATGGAAACGCCCGAGTTTTCGAGGGAAGACCGGGAGGCGGTGTTCCGCCTGTTGTCGACCGACTATAAGGAAGGCCGGATCGAGTGCGACCGGTTCCGGGAACTCTTCGAGGACCGTCCGGGGCTGAACGCCCTCTTCATCCGTTCGGGGCGGATGGATCCCTACGATCACCTGCGATCGCTGCTGCCACCAGGGGCGGTACTGGACGTCCTGGTCTCGTCCGGCGTGCGTGTCCAGGATCCGGCCCTTGATCGCGTGATCGAGTACCCGGAGAAGGGCCTGATGCGGCCGGATCGTTTCCGGTCGGAGTTCCCGTCCATGGAGAAGGCCTACGACGTCGTGATCTACCTCAACACGTTCCAGAACCCGATGAGCTTTGACAACGTCGTCGCGATCGCTCGGTTCACCGGAGCGAGGGTATACGAATATCAGGCGGGAACCCACATGCGCGAGGTCAAGCCCGAGGGCTACCGGGTCACCGATCTCTACTCCAGGTCCGCGGGTTCGGCGACGGCCCGGGTGGTTTCGTGAGCGTGCCGTGAGACGGATCGTGCACATGATCCCGTTCCTCTGGAGCGGTGCCGGAAGCGTGGTCACACGGCTCGGGATCTCGCAGGCCGAATCGCGTCACCGTGTCACCGTCATCACGAGCGGCGCGTCGAAGGGGTTCGAGGATTGGCCCGTCTACCGGAACGAACTCCGCTCCGCCGGAATCTCCCACGTCCAGATCGACCTCTTCGACCGGGAGGCGGACGTTCTCGAGGAAAGCGTCGAACGCTTCACGGCCTTCCTGCGGGATGCCCGTCCAGACATCGTCCACTGCCATTCCGGCGTCCCGGCGGCGGTGGCGGGGATGGCCCGGGAACGCGGGTTCGATTTTCGATTGATCGGACAGTTGCACAGTTGGGGACCGGATCGCCCGGATTGGATGAACCGGGCGGACCTGGAGGCCTTCGGCCGGTCGGATGTCGTCATCGCGAACTCCGCCGACTACCGGAAGATCCTCCACGACGGCGGCATTCCGTCGACGCGGATCGTGGCCGTTCCCTGGGGCATCCCGCTCGATGCCGTGTCCATGCGGCCCCCTTCCGCGGCGCCGGCCGGTCGCGGATTCCGGATCGGTTTCACCGGCCGGATCGAGCGGCGCAAGGGCCAGGCCGAACTCGTCGAATCGCTGGCCCGGCTTCGGGAGATCGGAGTTGACGCGACTCTGGAGTTGATCGGCCCCGTCGCCGAAGAGGACTACGCGCGGGAGGTCGTCGACAAGGCGAATCGGATGGGCGTCACGCACCACCTTCGGCTCCTCGGTGCCGTCGACGATGTGTACGCGATCGTTCGCGAGTGGGATGTGTTCGCGTCGGCGTCGGCCGACGAAGGGCAGGGAATGGCCGTCCTCGAGGCCATGGCACTCGGTGTGCCGGTTGTATCGACCGATGTGGCGGGCGTCCGCGACTTCCTCCGCGGTTGGGAGAACGCGGTCGTCGTCCGCCTTCGGTCCCCGGCGGCTATCGCGGCGGCCGTGAAGTGGGTGCTCGAGGATCCCGCTCTCGGGGGGCGTCTCGTCCGGAATGCGCGCCGGACCGTCGAGCGCGGCTACGGATGGGACCAGACTGTCGCCCGCATGGACGCGTTGTACGATCGACTGGTCCGGGCGGCGTGAGAACCAAATGAGCAGAAAACGAACCCGTTCGACTGGACGTCCGAAGCACGCCTGCCCGGAACGGGTGCGCGC
>CAZTTI010000122.1:0-10019 GCA_964615925.1 uncultured Solibacteraceae bacterium | reverse complement strand
TCGGCATTCAGGTCACCGTCCTGATCGCCGTTCTCGGTTCGCTGATTCAGGAGTAGGGCGCGAGACTTGTAAATCGAGACCGGAGTTGTGGGGCTTCTCGTCAATCCACGTGATGGACCAAGGTTATGTGGGAGCTATCTGCTTCGACGCCCACCATCCACCCGCAATCCCACCCGCCACCTTCAGGAGATGTCCCAGCATGTAGATTCCGGGCAGTTCCTGCCCGATCGTCAGCAGAAGGTAGATCACCGTGGCCACGAGACCCACGAGAAACCAGTCCAAAATCCGCTGTGACGGCGCCTTCCTTGCCGCCCACCATGCAAAAAGGACCGCCATCGGGAAACACACCGCGACCGCTGTGATCTGGGATGCCCGCTCGGTGCCCCAGACGACGACGGGAACGAAAACGACGATGATGCCAACCTCGACCAGAAGGCCGCCGGCGAGTATCCGGCCCCATCGAAGCGTTGTCATGATCCGGCGGCGGCTTCGATGTCCACGTCGGCCAGCCTCCAGTACGAAACCGGACAGTTCATGATTGCTGGGCCGCCTTCATCTCCTCGAAACTCATCTCCCGGACGTGCGAGGCGAAATACCACTGATGGCCTTCCGGGTCTTCCGCCCCGTAGCGGCGGTCGCCGTAGAACTGGTCTTGGGGTTCGTTGAGGATCTTCGCCCCGGCCTTTCTGGCGCGCGCGAAGTGAGCGTCCACGTCTTCGACATAGATGTAAAGGCTCTGAGTGGCGTTTCCCAGCGCCTTGGGGTTCTTGTACGCGGACCCCGGGCAACCCATCATGATCACACCGTCGTTTCCGATTTTGACTGCCGCGTGGGTGACGCGTCCCTCGGCATCGGTGAATCGTTCGCCGTATTCTTCGAGACCGAACGCCTTGGCGAGAAACTCCATCGCGGCTGCAACGTCGCTGTAGAGCAGATAGGGCGTCACGCGCGGACCCTCGGGAATGGGATCAACACTCATCTTTCACCTCCGGTTGGACGGTGGAGAGAGTATCCCACTCGGAAGGCGCCGCCTTGTAAGAAATTGACGCGCCTCAATCGGGCGCCCGAACGTGGCCGTTTGGCCGGCGATTCGCAAATTCGTGCACCGGGAGTCAGACGGCTGAACGCCCGGAAGTCGTGATTGAAATGGGGCGTCGGTGCGATACGTGACGTCGAAGTCCGGCAGGAGCCTCGTCTCAGGTTCGGCGGACGTTCCCACGTGTCTCCTTCAGACCGTCAGGATCTCCTCTTCCTTGGCCTTGGCGACCTCTTCGAGCTTCTTGATGTATTCGTCGGTCAGTTTCTGGATCTCGTCGAGCGCGCGCCGTTCCTCATCTTCGGAGATCTCTTTGGCCTTCAACCGCTTTTTCATCGAGTCGTTGGCGTCCCGTCGGATGTTCCGCACGGCCGTGCGGTGATCCTCGAGAACCTTGTGGACGTGTTTGGCGAGTTCCTTCCGGCGCTCTTCGTTCAGAGGCGGAATCGGGATGCGGATCAGGCGGCCGTCGTTGGCCGGGTTCAGGCCGAGGTCGGAGGCCAGGATGGCTTTCTCGATGGCGCCCATCAGCGATTGATCGTAGGGCTGGATCGTGATGAGGCTCGTATCCGGGATCGCGAGCGAAGCCACCTGGTTGATGGGCGTCTGGGCCCCGTAGTAGTCAACCTCGATCGAATCGAACAGGGCCAGCGACGCGCGGCCGGTCCGGATACCAGCCAACTCGCGGCGAAGGTCTTCGACCGCTTTCTGCATCCGTTTGCCTGTGTCCTGAATTTCATCGTTCGGCATAACCTTGACCTTCCCGGGACGCTCGGCCCTCATTCGACGATCGAGCCGATGTCCTCGCCCATGATGACGCGTTTGATGTTGCCCGGTTCGAGTATATTGAACACGACAATGGGCATTTGATTGTCCATGCACATCGAGATGGCCGTGGTGTCCATCACCTTCAGACCCCGGGTCAGAACGTCGATGTACGAAATCCGCCGGAAGCGCTCGGCGTCAGGGACTTTCACGGGGTCGGCGTCATAGATGCCGTCCACCTTGGTGGCCTTCATGATGATGTCGGCCTTGATTTCCATCGCGCGGAGCGCGGCCGTCGTGTCCGTGGAGAAATACGGGTTCCCGGTTCCGGCACCGAATATCACGACCCGCCCCTTCTCAAGGTGTCGAACGGCGCGGCGCTTGATATACGGTTCGGCCACCTGACGCATCTCGATCGCCGAGAGCACCCGCGTGTGGACGTCCATGTTCTCGAGCGCGTCCTGGAGGGCGAGGGCGTTGATGACCGTCGCCAACATCCCCATGTGATCGGCCGAGACGCGATCGAACCCGCGCTCGCTGGCGGCCAGGCCGCGAAAGATGTTCCCGCCGCCGATGACGATCCCTATCTGAACGGTCAGCTCGTGAACTTCGCGGATCTCCGACGCCACGCGCGCCACGACGTCCGCGTCGATCCCGAAAGGTTGGGAGCCCATCAACGCCTCGCCGCTCAGCTTGAGGAGGACCCTTTGGTAACGCGGTTCCGGCAGCGGTTGTGACTTCATTCGCGTGCTTTCGTATGGAGCGTCAGCCGAGCAGTTCCTGGACTTCGCCGCCGAGATCGGTCGAGCGTTTCTCGATGCCCTCGCCCGTCTTGAACCGGACGAACCGCCGAACCTGGATGTTTTCTCCGATCTTGCCCACGACACCCTGGATGCGTTGCTCGACGGTCATGGAGGGGTCCTTGACGAACTCCTGATCCAGCAGGCACACCATCTTGAAGTAGGCCGCCAACTTGCCCTCGGCGATTTTATCGACAACGTTGTCCGGCTTGCCAGAAGAACGTGCCTGTTCGCGATAGATCGCCTTTTCCTTCTCGATCTCGTCGGCGGGGACATCTTCACGCCGCACGTACGATGGGTTCTGCGCGGCGATGTGCATCGCGATGTGCTTGACCAGCTCCCGGAAGTCGTCGCTGCGCGCCGCGAAGTCGGTCTCGCAGTTGACCTCGACCAGCACGCCGAGCGTGCCTTCACCATGAACGTAGTGGCCGATCATTCCCTCGGCCGCGATGCGGCCGGCCTTTTTTTGTGCCGTGGCCAGGCCCTTCTTGCGGAGCGCCACCATTGCCTCTTCCTGGTCACCACCGGCCTCCTCGAGGGCGCGCTTGCAGTCCATCATTCCGGCGCCGGTTTTCTCCCGAAGTTCTTTGACCTGCTGTGCCGTGATTGCCATCGTCAGTTTCGCTCCTGTTACAAAAAAATAGGCGAAAATGAGCCATTTCCGCCGTGAATCGAACGTCCTTGGATGTGGAAAGTGTGGGGTGTTGGGGTCGTCAGCGAGCGGTCGTTTTCTCGTCTGCCGGGACCGGCCCATCGTTCCGCACCTCGGTGGATTCGCTTACGGGCGTTGGGATCTCGTCCGGCCGAGCGCCGCTATCGGCTCTCTTCTCCGCCGACGCCGCTCGCGCCTTTGCCCCCAGCTGTTGCCCCTCGAGGATCGAGTCTGCGACTCGTGAGGAGAAGAGCCGGATCGCGCGCAGCGCATCGTCGTTGCCCGGGATCACGTGATCGATCACTTCGGGATCGCAGTTGGTGTCCACAACGGCGATCACGGGAATCTTCAAGCGCCGCGCCTCGGCCACCGCGATCTCTTCGCGCTTCGCATCAATGATGAATAAGGCATCGGGAAGTCCCGGCATGTTCTTGATTCCCGAAAGGTTCTTGTCCAAGGCCGTCCGTTCGCGTTCGAGCCGGATAACCTCCTTCTTCGAAAGCAGCTCGTACCGTCCGTCTTCCTTCATGGCCTCGAGTTCTTTCAGCCGTTTCACCGACTTCTGAATCGTCGCGAAATTGGTCAGGAGGCCACCGAGCCAACGCTGGTTGACGAAGAACATCTTGCACCGCGTGGCTTCCTCGGCGATGGCGTCCTGCGCTTGACGCTTGGTCCCGACAAAGAGGAAGTTCCTTCCTTCGGCGGCGAGTTCGGAAACGAACTGGGCGGTGGATTTGAACAGGGTCAGGGTCTGCTGGAGATCGATGATGTAGATGCCGTTTCGCTCGCCGAAGATGTATGGCTTCATCTTCGGGTTCCATCGTTTCGTCTGGTGGCCGAAGTGCACTCCGGCCTCCAGCAGTTCTTTCATTGTGATCGATGCCAAATAGACCTCCGTCCTCTCTCTGGTGCCCGGTGCTAACGTTTCGAGAACTGGAATCGGGCTCGGGCGCCCTTCTGGCCGTACTTCTTCCGCTCTTTCATGCGGGGGTCGCGCGTGAGGAAGCCCGCCTTCTTGAGGACGGGCCGCAGTTCGGGGTTGTACTCCACCAGCGCCCTCGCGATTCCGTGCCTCACGGCGCCCGCCTGGCCAGTGACTCCTCCGCCCCGGACGTTGATCAGGATGTCGAACTTGTCCTGGGTTTCGGTCACCTGCAAGGGCTGCCGGATGATCATCCGGTGCACTTCGTCGAAGAAATGGGTCTCGAAAGGCCGGTTGTTCACCTTGACCGCCCCGGTACCCGGACGCAGGAACACACGGGCCGTTGAAGTCTTCCTCCGTCCCGTTCCGTAGTGCTGTTGAACTGAACTCAATCGACCTCCACTAGGTCCGCTTGGACTTCGGGATCATTGGTTCGGGTTTCTGCGCCGCGTGCGGGTGCCCGGAACCGGAGTAGACGCGGAGCCTGCGCTCCAACTGTTTGCGTAGCTTGTTCTTCGGCAACATCCCGGAAACGGCTTCCTTGATCACCTCTTCCGGCTTGGTTTCGAGCATCCGCCGGATCGAGACCTCCCGCAAGCCGCCCGGATAACCCGTATGCCGGCGGTAGACCTTCTGATCGAGCTTCTGACCGGTCAAGCGGACCTTCCCCGCGTTGATGATCACGACGTGGTCGCCAGTGACGAGGAAAGGGGCGTATCCCGGTTTGTTCTTCCCGGTCAGCAACGTCGCCGCCTCGGTCGCCAGCCGGCCCAGCACCTGGCCGGTTGCGTCGATGACGTGCCACCGGTCGCCCGCGGCCGCTTCTTTCTGGGTCAGAAATCGCGTAGGCATAATAAGGCCTCTTTAGCCTTTACACAAAACGTTGATAATAAGCGCACCCTCGATGGGGTGTCAAGCGCTCCCGGAGGGCCGGGCAGGGCCTTCAACAGGTTTCAACGGGCCTCGGGGGGACCTCCCGGCGCGGGGTGCGCATAATACTGGCGGCGGGGTGACGAATTTTCGGCCGACGGAGAAGCGGAACAGCGCGGGGTCGAGGGACGACGATGGACAAACTGAAGATCACGGGTGGAGCCCGGCTCGAGGGGACGGTGCGGATCAGCGGATCGAAGAACGCCGCGCTTCCCGCGATGGCCGCAACGCTCCTCACTTCCGAAGAAGTGCGCCTCAGGAATCTTCCGCTGGTTCGGGACATTCGAACGATGCAGAAGCTGCTCTCCGAACTCGGCACCGAGATCGATGTCGGCGACGACCATTCCGGCTTTGCCCGTACCCGGACGCTGGAATCATCGGAAGCTTCGTACGATCTCGTCAAGACCATGCGGGCCTCGGTCCTCGTGCTGGGGCCACTGGTCGCCCGCGCGGGTGAGGCCCGCGTATCGCTTCCCGGAGGTTGCGCCATCGGCACGCGTCCGGTCGATCTTCACATCGCGGGGCTCCAGAAGTTGGGGGCGGAGGTCCGCACCGAACACGGATACGTCGAAGCCCGCGCGCGCCGGCTTCGCGGCGCGGATATCGCCTTCGATCGGATCACCGTCACCGGTACGGAAAATCTCATGATGGCCGCGACGTTGGCGGAAGGGACCACGACGTTGCGCAACTCCGCGATGGAACCGGAGATCGGGGACCTGGCGGCGCTCCTGAACTCGATGGGGGCGCGCATCAGCGGCGCCGGGACGCCGACGGTCACGATCGAAGGCGTGGAACGATTACACGGCGCCCAGCATTCGATCATTCCCGACCGTATTGAGACCGGGACGTTTCTGGTAGCCGCCGCGATCACACGGGGGAGGCTCGACCTGACGCACACCCGCCTCGACCTGCTCGATACGGTGGCCGGAAAACTCCGGGATGCCGGCGTTCGCATCGACGCCAAAGGGACGACGGTCGTGGCCAGCGGAGTGGAAACTCCCCTCGCCGTGGACGCCACGACCCAGGAGTATCCCGGATTCGCCACCGACATGCAGGCGCAATACATGGCGTTCATGACACAAGCCCGGGGCACGTCTGTCATCACCGAGAACATCTTCGAAAATCGTTTCATGCATGCCAGTGAGCTGATTCGAATGGGAGCCGACATCAAGGTGGATGGCGCGCGCGCGGTTGTCAGCGGTCCGACCCCGCTCAGCGGGGCGCGGATCCTGGCTTCCGACCTGAGGGCGAGCGCGTCGCTCGTCGTCGCGGCCCTGGTGGCCGAGGGGGAGACCGAGATCGACCGTGTCTACCATCTCGACAGGGGGTACGAGAGAATTGAGGAGAAGCTTCGGGACGTCGGGGCTTCGATCGAGAGGATCAGCGAATGATGGGGGTCCAGCGGTCAAAAGGGCGATGGCTGATCGCCACCTGGCTGGTGAGCTCGGCCGTCCTGGGTTGGGGTGGACCGTGCGATGTCCGTGGCGCGGTTCCCGAGGTGCGGTCCGGCCAGGGCGAGGGAGGATACATCATCGGCCAGGTGGATCTCCCGGAAGCCCTTCCGGGGGACTCGGTCGTCGAGGTCCTGGTGATGGCTCCCGAGTGGGCGTCGCAGTGGAACAGCGACGTCCAGGAACGGCTGCGCGTGTATTTCTCCAATAGCGCCCAGGCCATCGAGCGGGACCGTTCGTTGTTCGATCGCATCGCGTATCGCGCGCGTCGCGAGGCGACGGCCTACGTGGCCGCGCGGATGCAGGGGAACCTGGGCGTCGAGGTGTACCAACGATGGGTGCGGGAGGTGGCCAGCGACGGGACGTTCGAGTTCGGAGATCTCGAGTTCGGGGAATACCAGGTCATTGTGGTCGCCCAGGGAGAAACGGCGAGCTACCTCTGGGCACAACCCGTGCGCGTCTCCGGGAACCTCCCGCAGTTCGTGGATATGGGACCGTACTTCCGATAGCCAATCGCCCGGCCCGCGGCATGAGCGAAACGTTTCTCATCGTTGCCGGTGAAGAGTCCGGTGAAATGTACGGCGCGGACGTCGTCCGTGCGCTCCGGACGCTTCGTCCACAGGCGACATTCAGCGGCCTCGGTGGCCACCGCATGCGCGAGGCGGGCGTCGACCTCGTGGCGGACATCGAGAAGACGGCCGTCGTCGGGCCGTTCGAGGCGATCGGGAACGGTTTGGCGCTGTTCTCCGTCTTTCGCCGTCTGGCGGACAAGATCGAGGACAATCCGCCAACCGCGGCGATCCTCATCGACTTTCCCGACTTCAATCTCCGCCTGGCCCCGCGGCTCAAGGCGGCGGGCGTCCCCGTTTTCTATTACATCAGCCCCCAGATCTGGGCATGGAGATCCGGCAGAATCCGCACGATCCGCGACGTCGTGGACAAGATGTTCGTGATCCTCCCCTTCGAGGAGCCGCTCTACCGGGACAAGGGAGTGGACGTCGAGTTCGTCGGCCATCCTCTGGTGGATACCGTCCGGGCGCGCATGAACCGCAGCGTCTTCCTCACCAGGTACCAGCTCGGGGCCGGCCAGCCATTGGTCGCGCTCCTGCCGGGCAGCCGCCCCAAGGAGGTGCGTTACATCCTTCCCACGCTGTGTCTCGCCGTGGACCGGATCCTCGAGAAGCGTCCCGGAACACAGTTCGTGCTTCCCGTGGCGCGGAACCTTACACCCGAGTTCGTTCAGGGCTTCATCGGAGAGCGGCCGATCCGGCTGGTCGTGGGGGATACCTACGATGCCATCCGTTACTCGCAGGCCGCGATCGTGGCCAGCGGCACCGCCACCCTGGAAGTCGCCCTGCTCGGGACTCCGGAGATCATCGTGTACCGCATCGGACGGGCCACGTGGTTTCTCGGGAAGTTCATGTTGAAGATCCGGATGTTCGGGTTGGTGAACATCATCCTGGGAGAGGAGGTCGTTCCAGAACTCTACCAGAACCGGATGACGCCGGAAGCCGTATGCGATGGCGTGCTGAAGCTGTTGGACGACGTCTGGTTGCAGTCCCGCATCCGGACGAACTACGAGAAGCTTCGCCGGACCCTCGGTGGGGGCGACGTGGCCGCGCGCGTCGCCGGCGCGGTCCACGCGACGCTCAAATCACGCTGCTCGGTATCCTGATCGATGCGCCCGGAAGCCCGTTGGCCGGAACACCGATCGACGTTCCCGGAATGGAAACGATCACGCGACCACTCACGGGACGTCCCGCCAGCGTGGCCGGTTTGAACTCCGCGTGCGACATCAGCGCGTGGATCCAGCGGTCCACCTCCGGATTCCCTTCCGGGCCGGAGAGCACGGCGTATTGCGAACTGCGGCCTTCGGGACTGACGAAAATCTCGATCATCATGGCCTCGACATCCGCCGGAGTCGAACGGCCGATGAGGACGAGGGTCGGTTCCTTGATCCGGACTTCACTGTAGCTCGCCATGCTCTCCAGAACGACAGAGAAGCAAACCAGCGTCATCGAGATCCCGACGACGGCGGGAAAGGCGAAGGCCCGCGCGGCGTGCGAGGCCCAGAGACGGAAGCGCTCGCCGAGGGCGAACCGTCCCGCCGAGCGTTCGCGAGACAGCTTCAGCCGGATCCGGAACGCGAGGTCGGTCGGTGCCGGGGGCTCCCCGGTCGACCGCAGGACGTTTCTCAGGGAGACGTAGCCCTGGAGCTGCCGCTGGCACGGCTGGCAACCCTCGACGTGGCCTTCAAACAGCTTGGTTTCCTGCGGTCCGGTCATGGAGTCGATGAAGGGACTCATCAGGGCCTGGGCTCGAGAGCATCCCATCGCGTTGTTCTGCGTCCCGAATTCTGTGTCATCGTGCTTCATCGGTCTACCTCGCGGCGAGCCGCTGTACGGATACGTAACGCATCAGGTGTTTCTTCAGTTCCTTCCGCGCCCTCGCGAGCCGGGATTTCACCGTGCCCAGCGAGATTCCCAGGATTTCGGAGATCTCTTCGTAGGTGAAGCCCTGGATATCGCGGAGCACCACGATCGACCGGTACCGCTGAGTGAGCTTCGCCAATCCCTCGCGGATCGCCGCGTTCTGCTCGGCCGCGGCCAGCGCGGCTTCAGGCGTCGGCCCCTCGTCGCGGAGTTGAATGCCGGTCCAGCCCTCTTCGTTGAGAGGTTCCTCATCGATCGAGAGCGTGCGGTGCCGGAACCGGCGCCTGGACCAGCGGAGCCGGTTCAGGACCTCCGACAGGGCGATCCGGTACACCCAGGTCTTCAAGCTCGATTGACCCCGAAATCCGGCGATGTTGCGGAACACCTTGAGGAAGATGTCCTGAGTGACGTCGGCCGCCTCGCCCGGGTCGTTCAGCATCCGCGACGCCACCTGGAAGATGCCGGCGTGGAACTCCCGCACCAACTCGTCGTAGGCGGCGTCCTCGTTCGCGCGCAGCCGTGCGACAAACAGGGCTTCTTCGCTGGAAAGTCCCCCTGCGGAGGCGAGATCGGTGTACGCGATTTCCGGGCGAACTAGCAAAGTATTGATCCCCAAGCATTTTCTCCGTCGGCACCTCGACGCCGACGGAGTGTGGAGGTTTCCGTACCTCTACCATTAGACACGCTTGTCCCCCAATTGTTCCAGAAATATCCGGGCCCTTAGCGCGGCGAGAATCGGCTGAACTCGGTGATCGAGGACTTTCCCCCGAGCACGGTTCCGGGCGGGAGCGAGACCGAGGAGCCCACGAAGCAGCCGCGGCCCAGGATGCTGCCCGTGATCTCGGCCCTCTCGCCAACGGAGTTGCCCGACCACAGGACCGAACCCACAACTCGCGCGCCGGTCGAGATCGAGCAATTCGGCCCGATCACCGACGCCTCGATGTGGGCGGTCTCATGGACCGCCGCCCCCGGAGCGACGACGTACCAGGTGCTCCGCTCGACAGACGGCGTGAACTACACGCCGCTCGCCG
>CAZTTI010000121.1:0-2841 GCA_964615925.1 uncultured Solibacteraceae bacterium | reverse complement strand
CCCGGGAGCAAGCGCGCCTTCTGCCAGTGCGCGAACGACGGCGACGACAGCCTCGACGACGGCCATGTCGGCGCGGGGGCACTCCTGGACGTCGAGCAATCGGATTTCGATGGCGCCGCGATCGAAGCGCGCGATGGCCCCGCGCGCGTTCAACCATTCGTGTTGGAGGATGCCTTCCGGATCGAGTGGGGCGATGTCGGTGTAGAGACGCCCGAGAAGGTCGGCCTCGTACTCCGCGATCGAGAAGACGCGTTCGGGAATGACGTGGCCCGTGACCGATGGGACCTTCCGGCAGTTGCCCCGGTAGTACTCCAGACGCGTATCCATCAGTCCGGAAAGGGCTCCATCGACGATGGGCGAACTCGCGGCGAGAGCGGGCAGTATCGGGAGGACCATTCGGATCGCCGCGTGGAGCCGGCCGAATTCCTCGTCGTTTCCGAACGGAAAATTGATGTGTACGCTCTGGAGGTTCGACCATCCGTGGCCGCGGCAGTCGAAGATGCGGTTGAAGGCGGCGTAGACCTCTCCGGATTCGTGGGGCCAGAGCCGCGTCTCGGTTTCCGGATCCATCCACGGATGCATGGCCGTCGGCATCAACATCGCATCGTGTTTCTCGAGGATGGAGTTGATGCGGACGACGTCGGCGTGGAAGGCGCCGGCGAGGGTCGGGAGATCGTTGGCCGGGCCGTTGGTCTTCAGCTCGATGACGTGCAGCACCAGCTCGTTGGACCAGGCGAGGCGATCGAACGCGACTTCGCATTCGCCGGGTGTGGAGACCTCGCCCAGGACCCGGTCGGAGATCGGGCGGACGTCAAGCGTCTCTCGATCGACGATCATGTATTCGATCTCGATGCCGTAGCCGTCGAAGAGGCCGAGCGGATACCGGCGATGGGTCATTTCGAAGCGGGCTCGGAGCGGCCGCGGCCTTCGAGGCGGTCGAGAAAATAGCGCATGATGGCCAGGTACAGGGCGTCTCCGATGACGGCGTCTTCGATGCCGGATTCGATGCTCGGGTTGTCGTTGACCTCCATGATCATGACCCGGTTTCCGATCTGCTTGATGTCGACGCCGTAGAGCCCGTCGCCGATCAGGCTCGCGCTCTTCAGCCCGGCATCGAGAACGGCGTCGGGCACCTCATCGATGGGGACGGCTTCGGCTTTGCCGTAACGACGCCAGCCGGATCGACCCGCCTTCTGGATCTGCCAGTGTCCCTCGACCATGTGGTAGCGGCACGCGTAGAGGAGCCGGCGGTCGAGGACGCCCACGCGCCAGTCGAAGCTCGATGGTACGAACTCCTGGACCACGATCAGTTCCGACTCGCCGAAGAAGGATTTCAGGTGCCGTCCGAGTTCCTCCGGATCGTTGGCCTTGACCACGCCGGCCGAGAACGAGCTGTCCGGCTTCTTGAGCACGCACGGAAACCCAATCTGTTCGGCGATCCGGTTGGTCCGATCCCGGTCGACTACAAGCGTGCGCGGTGTCGGAAGACGATGGCGCGCGAGCAACTCGGCGAGATAGACCTTGTTCGAGCACTTCAGGATCGATTCCGGGGAGTCGACGACGATGAGGCCCTCCGCCTCGGCGCGCCGGGAGAACCGGTAGGTGTGGTGGTTGACGCGCGTCGTCTCGCGGATGAACAGCGCGTCGTATTCGGCGAGGCGCCCGAAATCCTCACGGTCGATCACCTCCGCTCCGAGTCCGATGCTTTCCGCCGCGCGGATGAATTTCTGGATCGCGGAACCGTCCGAAGGGGCGTCCACTTCGCCGTCGTTGGTGAGGATGGCCATGTCGAACCGTGCCTCGTTGCCTTCGCGGGACGGAGCGTGGGGCCGGCTGAAATGCCGGATGGCCTCGGCGAGAACGAAGTCTCTGTGGTCCTCCGGAATCTCGTTGGTGGCCATGGCGCGCACGCCTTCGAGCTGCCATCCCTCGCTCCTCTCGAACCGCGCCCTCAGGAACGGCGCGGGAAATGAGTTGTAGATCGCGCGGGTGAGGCGGTTGTACCGGGGATCGACCGAGCGTCCGAAATAGACGTCCAGGCTGAACGCGGCGAAGGGAAGGTCCGCCAGGGACTTCTGGACCAGGTCCTCCAGGTCGCGCGTGACGACGCGCACGACGGGCGTCAGCCGAAGGTCCTGAATCGTCGTGATCGACGGGATGGGTTTGTGACCGCGGGCCTCAGCCAGCAGCGAAACGTAATAGCCGAGACTCTGGTACCCGTAGCTCCGGCACAGGTTGAAGACCTTTGCGCGCTTGACCGAGATGAACGGGTCTTGGGTGAGGTAGTCGCGGGCGGCGACGACTTCGACGTTGCCGTCCAGTTTCCAGAACGCCGGATTGTCGGTGACGATGAGGGTGGCCATCAGACCTTCTCCGCCTCGATGACGAGAACGCTGGCGTCGTAGGTCAGGACCCCCAGCAGGATCGAAGCCAGAAGCCGTTCGGCGTCGACCCAATAATAATGCGACTGACTCCCCGGTTCGTTCTTGAGGGGATCGGCCACCAGGACGCGTCCCTCGCGCGGGTTCGACCCGGCCAGAACGACGAAGTGCCCGGCCGGCTCGCCGCGCACGTCGTCAGGCGCATCGTTCAGTTCCCGTGGCTCACGGTACAGGTAGGTGGCACTGAGACCGGTGATGATGGGGATCCCCCGCTCGTGATACTCGAAGATCAATCGCGGGGTGGGATGCTCCAAACGGATCTCACCGCCGGAAAGGATAAAGTCGCGGTACGCCAGGCACGCGAGCCGGCGTTTCGGGTCGGTCCGGTGCGTGGCCTGCGTTTCGAGCCGTTCGGCGATGTCGACCGCACCCCCGAACCACGAAGGATCGAAGACCTGCA
>CAZTTI010000120.1:0-5279 GCA_964615925.1 uncultured Solibacteraceae bacterium | reverse complement strand
GGACCGAAGATCTCGACGATGCGGTCCGAGTTCAGCGTGCCCGACCGCGCCCGCCTCGATGATTACACCGATGCCGTCCGCGAAATCGAGCGCCGCCTCGAGATCGCGGCCACCGCTTCGGCCAACGCGCCGGAGGAGCTGGATGTCCCGCCGGGCATTCCCCAGTCCTTCGACGAACACATCAAGCTGCAGTTTGACCTGCTGGCCCTCGCGTTCCAGGCCGATATCACGCGCGTTGGCACGTTGTTGTTCGCGCGAGACCTGACCGGGCGGCGTTATCCGGAAAGCGAAGCGCCTTCGCTCGGATTCCACGGCGGATCGCACCATGGCGAGGACCCGGCCCGGATCGACGAGTTCTCCAAGATCAACCGGTATCATGTCGCCATGCTGGCCCACTTCGCCGAGCGGCTGAAGAACACGCCGGACGGCGACGGGACACTCTTGGATCACTCGCTGCTGCTCTTCGGAAGCAACATGGGGAATCCGAACCAGCACCTGCACTATGACGCGCCTCACGTCGTCATCGGCGGGCTTAGCGGACGGATTGAGGGCAATCGCCATCTCCAGTATCCCAGCAAAACCATATCGACCGGGAACCTGCTGCTGAGCGTCCTGGACAAGTTCGACATTCACCGGGAGAGCTTCGGCGACAGCAACGGTCGCATCGAAGAGCTATAAGGCTCCGAAGGGCTAAGGAAACATGAGAGGAATTCCAGGGATGAAATCACGGCAATTGATACTGGCACTTGCGCTGGCGGCTGTTCTCGCCGTGCCGGGCCTCGTCATCGCGCAATCCGAAGTGGCCGACGCCGCCATGTCCGGGGATGTGGCGGCCGTCCGCACCTTGGCCGAAACCGCCGACGTGAACGCCCGGCAGGCCGACGGCGCCACGGCCATGCATTGGGCCGCGTACCTGGGCAACGTGGAAATGGCCCAGGTTCTGATCGACGCGGGGGCCGACGTCGGCGTGGCCAACCGCAACGGGTCGACACCGCTCTGGCTGGCCGCGACCAGCGGACACGCGGAGATGATCCGCACGCTCCTCGCTGGAGGCGCGGACGCAAACGAACAGCTTCCGTTGGGGCGGACTCCTCTGATGATCGCTGCCCGGACGGGCAATCCTGAGGCGGTCGCGGTCCTCATCGAATACGGGGCGGACGTGAACGCGCGGGAAAGCTCGCGGGGAACAACATCCTTGATGTGGGCGGCCGATCAAGGCCACGCCGACGTCGTGGCTGCCCTGATCGACGCCGGAGCCGATGTCTCGGCGACGTCGGCTCCGGCATCCCGCAACGCCCGAAACAACATCGGAAAGGAGAACGATCCTCGCGGCGCGGTTCGCCGCCAGGTGGAGTCGATCATCCGCGCGCAGCAGGCGGAGGACGGTTTCTCGCAGCCCGTCTCCGGCCTTCCCGGCCAGCTTCAACGTGAACAGGACGGCGGGGATGACGACGGGGACGCTGCAGGCGACGGCGAAGCTGCGCAAAGCGACGACGCGGACGCTCAGGACGCGCAGGCAGCGGACAACGATGGTGCCGCCGCGGCCGGCAACGCTGATGCGGCCACACAGGAAGCCCGTCCCGGTGACGCCGACTTCCAGGGTTTCGATCGCCCGGACGACGACGGCGACGCCGACGGCGGGCGGTTCACCCCGCTCGTTTACGCCGCCCGCTCCAACGCCCTCGACGTCGTCCGTCAGTTGCTCGAAGCGGGCGCGGACGTGAACCAGGTGACCGGTTACGGCTGGAGCCCGCTGCTCGCGGCGACGCAGAACCGGAACTATCAGTTGGGCGCGTTCCTGATCGAGAACGGCGCGGATGTCAACATCGCCAACGACGGCGGCTGGACGCCGTTGTATCTCGCGACCGATAACCGCAACATCGAGGACGGCGACTACCCCGTTCGCGATCCGGACATGGACGACATGGAGTACATCACGTTGCTCCTCGAGTCGGGCGCGGATACGAACGCACGGATGGTCGACAGCACGGAAACGCGGACGGTATTCACCAACCAGTGGCTCGATGAAGAGGGCGCCACGGCGTTCTTCCGCGCGTCGCAGTCGGGCGACATCGACCTGATGCACCTGCTGCTCGAATACGGGGCGGATCCCTTCATCAACACGACGCTGAACGTGACGCCGTTGCAGGTGGCCGCGGGCATCGGGTGGGTCGAGGGCGTCACCCAGGAACACTCGACGGCGAAAACCGTCGAAGCCGTGCAACTGCTCCTGGACCTCGGAATCGATCCCAACGTCCAGGCGGACACCGGACGGACCGCCCTCCACGGCGCGGCCCACAAGGGCGCGACCGAGGTCGTCCAGATGCTGGTCGACGCCGGCGCCCGAATGGACGTCCGGGACTTCGGCAACACGGACAACCGCGGGAGCCCGGAACTGGCCGCACACACGTGGCTGCCGATTGACTACGCCGACGGTCTGGTTCGTGTGGGTGTGCAATCGTCGATCCCACACCCGGAAACCAGCTCCGTTCTCCGAGCGCTGATGGAACAAGCCGGGCTCGAAACACCGCCTGCCGGACGCACCCTCGACTCGATCTGCATCGTCGAGGTCTGCAATCTCTTCCCCGAGTCGATCTTCGGAGAGGACTTCGATCCGTCGACGATTCTGGAGACTGGAGACGCACGGGAAGAAGAGGAATAGCCCGTTCCCGGTTCGATCCGAGAGCCCGGCCGAATGGCCGGGCTTTTTTCTTGCCCATCCGGATCCGATGCGATCGGACCCCGCGCCATCGTCGCGCCATGATCGACTCGGATGGTGGCTGCGGCTGCTATCATGCCCGGATGGAAGTCGTCACGTTCCCCAACTCAATCCGCCCCGGCGTCGGCATGGCTCCCCGGAGGGAGGGACAACGCCCGCTGCTCCCGCAACATTCCCGTCATTGTCCGGTCCTGGAGGCCGGCAGCGCGCTGGGGTTTCTCGTGTACCCCTCCCTCGCGCCGAACGAAAGCTTCCACGTCGAGTTCCAGGGCGAGGGACAGTACCAACTGACCTATTTCATCAGCGGTCCTGACAAGCGCTGGCAACCCGTCTTCACCCTGGCACTCACGCTTCCGATGGGGGGGATCGGCATGATGAAGGAGCAGGTCACGTTCGCGACCCAGAAGAAACCGTTCTCGCGCGAAGATGCTTCGCGGTTGGCGCGTGCCTTCATCGTTCCCGAGGACATGGGAACGCCGCCCGGGGCCGTGGCCCTGCGCGGCGCGACGAACTTCAAGACGCCGCCGGGTTGGGATACCGTCTACACGCCGGTTTTCAATTTGATCGACCGCCCCGTCGCGCCCATGCTGGTCGTGCGCGTCGAGACCGATTGGTACGCCCACAGCAGCGAGTTCCGTTACGTCCTCCAGCCGGGCGAAGGCATCCCCGGCGCCCACAACATGCCGATCGGCCAGGTGCTCTTCGTGCCGCGGGAAGACGTCACCCTCCGCGACTCGACGAAGGAGGAACTCGAAGCCATCTACAAATCGATGGAGGAGTTCAACCGCGAAAAGGCCGCGCTCAAGCAGGAGAACCCTCTGGGCACGCACCACAGCCCCGCATACATTCGAAAGAGCAGAGAGCAGAACGAAGGTTCTTGAGAAGGAGAACGATCGACCATGGCCGTCAACGAAGAAAAACTGCACGCGTTCCTGGGAAAAGCCGTCGGCGACCTGAGCGCCGCGATGAGTTCCGTTCTGATGCTCGTCGGCGACGAACTTGGGCTGTACAAGGCGTTGGCCGAATCGCCGGCCACCTCCGGAGAGCTTGCATCGAGATCGGGCACCAACGAACGCTACATCCGGGAATGGCTCGCCAACCAGGCCGCCGGAGGATATATCGAGTACGACAAACAGAACGACAAGTACTCGCTCAATGACGAACAGAAGCTCTGCCTGGCCGACCCCAACGGTCCGGTGGACCTGCCGGGGGCATATTCCATCGTCCAGGATCTGTTCCACGTCAAGGACCGCGCGATCGAAAACTTTCGGACGGGAGCCGGAATGGAGTGGGGGGAACATCACCCCTGCCTCTTCAGCGGGACCGAGCGGTTTTTCCGGGCGAGCTATAACGCCAACCTGATCGGCTCCTGGCTCCCGGCCCTCGACGGCGTCGTCGGAAAGCTCGAGAAGGGGGCCCGCGTTGCCGACGTCGGCTGCGGGCACGGCGCCAGCACGATCCTCATGGCGAAAACGTACCCGAACTCCGAGTTCGTCGGGATCGATTATCACGACGCTTCCATCGAAGCCGCCAATGAGCGCGCCCGGAAGGCCGGACTGAAAAATGCCCGGTTTGAGGTGGGTGACGCGGTGTCCTATCCCGGAAACGATTTCGACCTGATCGCGTTCTTCGACTGCCTGCACGACATGGCCGACCCCTCGGCCGCGGCGCGGCATGCGCGCGCGGCGCTGAAGCCGGACGGGCACTGCCTGCTCGCCGAACCTTTCGCCGGCGATCGCGTCGCAGACAACCTCAACCCGATCGGCCGTCTCTATTATGGCGCGTCGACGATGATCTGCGTGCCGGTATCCCTGGCGAAGAACGGCCCGGCACTTGGGGCTCAAGCCGGAGAGGAACGTCTGCGAAAGGTGATGGTCGACGACGGCGGGTTCAGCCGATTCCGGCGTGCGACGGAAACGCCGTTCAACTTCGTCTTCGAAGCGCGGCCGTGACTCGCTTGTGGGCGGCTTAGAATACGCGGAGGTTCAGCCGGGCCCCTCCCTGATCATTTTTTCGGCCAATGAATCACCCCGACGCGCCACACTCTCGTTGAACACTTCCCGGGCCCACGGCTGAAACGGGACGTCCCCGTCGAGGTCAGCGGCCACGTTGGACAGGTACCGGAGCGGGTTGTCGTGCTCCCACAACCCGAAAGGTCGAGGTGGCCATCCGCCGTCATCGGCGCGGGTGCCTCGACATCGACCGAACCGTCCGCGGTCCGGGGAATCCCAGGAGTCGGGTAATAGATCCATTGACCGCTACTACGACGCTACACTCCGAATCCGCCCTTGAAAACGCCTTGTATTCACTCAGGACGGAACAAGTTCGCTTGCTTTCATTGAGACACTCGGTTCCAATCCTTTAGAACGCTGCTACCACACGGAGCTTAGGGTCCAGAGGGCACCATGCGCCAAGCAGACGAAAGCGCTTCCCGGGGAAGCACCACTATAGGCTTGAGGTCCTGGTTCAGTGGTCGCGGGCTACCCAATTCCGCCCTTGCGCTCTGTGCGCTATTGCTGGCGGCTTTCACACCATCAACCGCAAAGGGCCTGCAAACCTG
>CAZTTI010000119.1:0-6120 GCA_964615925.1 uncultured Solibacteraceae bacterium | reverse complement strand
TTCCCAGGAAACCCAGCGACAGTACCGCCAAACCTCTCACTGCCGTTTCGTCAGTTGTTCGAACTCGCTTCGATCGCCTCGTGAATCAGGCGTTCGAATTCGGCGTAGGTTCCGGGCAGTCCGATCTGCCGGCCGTTGAGGATGAAGGTTGGCGTCCCGGGGAGGTTCAGTTGGCTGGCGAGCGCCCCGTCGGCCACCACCCGGTTTACGACCTCGTCGGCCCGCATGTCGGCTTCGAACTGTTCGATGTCCAGACCGATCGCGCCCGCGTAGGAAACGAATGTGTCGCGCGGGTTGACCAACGAATACCAGGAGGCCTGGTTCTGGAACAACATGTCGTTCATCTCCCAGAACTTGCCTTGTTCACCGGCCGCCTCCGCCGCAATCGCGCTCGACATGGCGTTCGGATGAATACTGATCAGGGGGAAGTGAAAGAACTCGATCTTCAGATCTTCGGGAAACTGTTCGGACAGCCGGTTGAGGACCGGATGGAACTGGCCGCACGTCGGGCACTGAAAGTCCCCGAACTCGACCAGCGTCACCGCGGCATCGGCTGGACCCTTCACGTGCCGGGCGTCGCCCAGCGTCGTGACGTCCACGGGCGCGGTCGCCTGTTCCTGGCCGCCGCCACGCGAGAAAATCACGGCGAGGAGCGCGGCAGCCACGAGGCCGGCACCGAGAATGAACAGCGGCCTCGCTTTGGCTTGCGTTTTGCCGGAAGTCGATGCAGGGCCTGCGGACCTGGAGTTTTTGGATTTTGCCATAGCCGAATATAGTAGCCATCGGACCGTGTCGTGGCAAGGGAACTCCAGCAGGGACCTCTGGGTAGGTATTTCACTTTTGGCTTGCCTTTGGCCGACGACATACGCACAATGTGCGTGGTTTTGCGAGAAACCCACTCTTCTAGTGCAGCAGGCAACTCCGGCCAGGGACCGTAGTCGGCGTTGGTCCGGTGTGTCAGGAAGTCTGAAGAGGGAAAGAGTCCCGGGCGAAACGGATTCGTCGAATCAGGCTGGACGCGGACGGCGAAGGAATAGCGCCGGGGCTTTGCATTTCAGGAAGTGTATTCGGCCTTGACGCGCGCGTGCATCCCGCCCCGCGCATTGAACTCCCCGACGACCTCGGCCCGGACCGGCCGGCACGCGGCCACGATGTCGGCGAGGACGCGGTTGACCACGTTCTCATAAAAGATCCCGAGATTGCGGTAGGCCAGGAAGTACTCCTTGAGCGACTTGAGTTCCATGCAGTCGGCGTCGGGGACGTATGTGAGGGTCAACGTTCCGAAATCGGGCAGGCCCGTCTTCGGGCAGACCGACGTGAACTCGGGTACCGAGATCGTGATCTCGTACCTGGGATACTGATTCGGCCAACACTCGATCGCGGGCAGCTCCGCGCCGATTCCCGATCGCGCGTGTTCTTCGGTGTAGTCGGCCATGGCCGATCAAGACCCGACGAGTTCCCGGACCCGGGCCGCGATGCCGTTCGCGTCGATTCCGAACGCGGCGAGGAGTTCTTCGGGGCGGCCCGAGCGCGGGACGCCGCGGACGGCCAGCTTGATCACCTCGGCCCGGTTTCCCACGGCATCGAGGACGGCGTCTCCAAGGCCGCCCTCGGCGTAGTGATCTTCCACGACGACGAGGCGCCCGGTCCGGTCCGCGGCGGCCAGCAGCGTTTCCCGGTCGATGGGTTTCACCGAATAGGCGTCGATGACACCCACCGTGATGCCGTCCACCTCGAGCGCCTTCTGCGCCGCCAGGCTCTCGTGAACCGTGACGCCGGCGGCGACGAGCGTGGCCCGGTCGCCGGGCGATTCGACCAGGACCTTCGAACCGCCGATCGCGAACTCTTCGCCGGTGTCGTAGAGAACGGGCGTGGCCGGCCGCGACGTCCGAAGGTAGCTGATGCCGGATTGATCGGCGAGTTTGGCCACGAGCCGCGCGGTCGACACCGCATCGGAGGGGTAAACGATCACCGAGTCCGGGATCGCCCGGAACATGGCGATGTCCTCGAGTCCCATCTGCGACGGTCCGTCCGGACCGATCGAGACACCGCAATGGGATCCGACGAAGCGGATGTTGGCGTCGGAGATCCGGGCCATCCGGATCTGGTCGAAAGCGCGTGTCAGGAAGGCGGCGAACGTCGACACGAACGGGATCTTTTCGCACGCGGACATTCCGGCCGCGACGCCCACCATGTTCTGCTCGGCGATGAACATCTCGAAGAAGTTGTCCGGGTACGCCTTGTGCACGGTCTGGGAGAACGTGGAGTTCTTGGTGTCCCCGTCGAGGGCAACGACCCTCGGGTCGGCCGCGACCAATTGGACCAGTGCGTCGCCATAGGCCTGACGGGTGGCGATCGGTTTTCCGCTTCCAACATCGACGGTGACCGTATGCGTAGTGGGCCCGGCCGGTTTCGCGGCTGCGTGGCGCGGTGAGGGCTTGTACCCATTCGACGCGAACGGTGTCGAGAGCTCGGCCAACACGGACTTGATCTGGTCCTTGGGGACAGGCTTGCCGTGCCAGTTGTCCTTGTCCTCGAGCAGGGAGACGCCGCGCCCCTTGAGCGTCTTCGCGATGATGGCGCGTGGACGGTCTCCGCCGGCGCGGCGGCACTCGGCAAAGGCCCCCGAGATCGCTTCCAGGTCGTGACCGTCGACGGTCACCGCGTGCCATCCGAACGCCTCGAAAATTCGCGCGTACCGGTCGACGTCGAATTCGTACATCGTGCGCTGGCTCTGTCCCTGGCCGTTGACGTCGACGATGGCGTACAGGTTCGACGTCTTGTAGTGCCCGGCCAGTTCGGCGGCTTCCCACACCGATCCTTCCGCGCACTCTCCATCGCCGAGCAGGACGAACGTGTCGTAGTCGATCTGGTCGAGACGGGCCGCGAGCGCCATCCCCAGCCCGGCGGACAAGCCCTGGCCGAGCGACCCGGTCGCGACGTCCACCCATTGCATCCGCGGAGTCGGATGACCCTCGAGCTTGCTCGTGAACTCGCGGAGTGTGTTCAGCGAAGCCGGGTCGACGATGCCGGCCTCGGCGTAGGCGGCCCAGAGCAGGGGAGCCGCGTGCCCCTTCGACAGGACGAACCGGTCGTTGGCCGGGTTGTCCGCGTCGGTCGGATCGAACCGCATCTCCTGGAAGAAAATCACCGCGGCCAGGTCCGCCGCGGAAAGGCACGACGAGGGATGCCCGGACCCGGCCGCCGTGGTCGCCTCGATCGAGGCGATCCGCATGCGACGGGCCTTTTCCTTCAACGTGTCGATGGACGTGGACATGGTTTCCGGTGACATCTCGGTGCTTCCCCTCACGGTCTCTCCGGGCATCTGGTGGGTCGGGTTTTCGGTTTGAAGGAAGACAGAAAAGGGCAGTATACGACGCTCGTGCCCAGATTGGGACCGTCGGCTCGGGAATCTTCGGGCACGCTAGGAAATCGGCGTCTCCCGGGCGGTGTACCGCTCGAACTCGGCCAACAAGGGGGCCGGACCGTGGCCCACGAGGCGGACGTCGTCCGGCCGATGTTCGGTCTCCTCGACCTTGCAGACTTCGTGGAATCGGCTGATCATCCGCGTGTCGGAGTAAGGAATGACCACTTCGATGCGCCGCCGGTTCTCGAGAAGCGCGCGTTCGATCGCGAATTCCAGAGCTTCGATCCCTTCACCCGTTCTCCCGGAAACGGGAATGCCGCCTGCGAACTCCGCGATCCCCAGAGCGTCATCGCTGTCCACCGGGCGGTCGACCAGGCGGTCCACCTTGTTCAGCGCGATCACGACGGGAATCTCTCCCGCCCCGATCTCCTCGAGCGTGTCGGCGACCGCGCGCGCCTGGGCGCGGGCGTGGGAGTGCGTGACGTCGATGACGTGCACGAGGAGGTCGGCCTCCTTGATCTCTTCGAGCGTCGCACGAAAGGCGGCGACGAGCGCGGTCGGCAGCTTCTGGATGAAGCCGACGGTGTCGGTGAGGAGCACGTCGACGCCTCCGGCCAGCGTCACCTTTCGCGTGGTCGGGTCGAGCGTGGCGAACAACTGGTCGGCCTCGAGAACGCCGGCGCCCGTCATTCGATTCAGGAGCGTCGACTTGCCGGCGTTGGTATAGCCGACGAGCGTCACCATCGGAACCTTCGTTTCCCGCCGCCGCGAGCGATGGCGCTTGCGGTGCGCCCGGACGTCGTCGAGTTCCTTCTTGAGGCGCGAGATCCGGCGGTTGATGTCGCGGCGGTCGGCTTCGAGCTGGGTTTCACCCGGCCCGCGCAGCCCCACGCCCCCGGTCCCGCTGCGCCCCGCTCCGCCGCCGGCCTGGCGGGCCAGGTGCGTCCACGCCCGCGTCAGCCGTGGAAGGCGGTATTCGTATTGCGCCAGCTCCACCTGGAGGGCGCCCTCGCGCGTGTGGGCGTGCTGAGCGAAGATGTCGAGGATGAGGGCGGTCCGGTCGAGGACGCGGACCTCGTCGCCGAGGGCTTTTTCCAGTTCGCGTTGATGACGCGGCGAAAGTTCGCCGTCGAAAAGGATGACTTCGGGTTCGAGCTCCGCGGCGCGGGTTTTGACTTCGACGACTTTTCCCGACCCGATGAAGGTCTTCGGATCCGGGTGCGGCAGGCGCTGGGTCATGTGCCCGGCGACCTCGAGCCCGGCCGTATCGGCGAGGAGCCGAAGCTCCTCGAGCGATTCCTCGAGTGAAAGAAGCTCCTTGCTGGTCTGGAGCTCCACGCCGATCATGAGGGCGCGTTCCCTCGGCGCGACGGTTGGACTGGGGGGACGGGGCATAGGCCGATTATAGACCGGCGGGGAGAGTCGTTTCGCGGGGTGGAAACGTCGACACCAAATTTGCCGTCAATTTGGTGTCGATATCGAGAGCGACGTTCAGGTCCCCACGATCTGGACGGGGATTCCCTCCGGATCCCGGACATAGAACCCGTAGTCGAGGTTCTCCTCCGCCGTCAGGCCGTGTGCGGCCAGCGCCCGGGTCACTTCCTCCCGGTTGAAATTGTCGATCGCGATCGCGTAATGATCGACGATGCCGGTGGGCGCCTTCGCATGCAGCGACACGATGATGCGGTCGACCCCCATGCGGACGATCTGGTTTTCCCGGTCTTCGTTCAGGACCCTCAGCCCGAAGATGTCCTGGTAGAACGCGATCGAGCGCGGCATGTCCGAGACCTGGATGCTGATATGGTCGATCCGGCTCGGCGCGAACGGCGTCTCCTGGCGCACGGCACCGGCCGCTGCGGTTCCACCCACGGCGAGCAAGGCGAGACTCTGGACGAGATCCCGGCGCGAGACCTTGCCTTCCTCGAAAAGCTTCACGAGATTCGAAATGACGGCTTGCATCGTTGCCTCCGCGGCGGGCAGTCGTTGAAGTTGTGGAAACGGAGAGGGTGGGATTCGAACCCACGGTGGAGTCACCCCCACACCGGTTTTCGAGACCGGCCTATTCAACCGCTCTAGCACCTCTCCCGGCGGCTCCCGTTCGGTGGGACCGTCGCCCATTATAAGCATCCCTCCGGACGTTCGTCACGGACGGGCCAAAAAACGAAAGGGCGCCCGAAGGCGCCCTTTCGAATACGAAGACGCTGGAGGCCCTATTCGTCGCCCTCGTCGCTGAAGCCGACCTCGACGATCGACGGCGACGTCTGCTCCTGGATCTCGATGTTGTACCGGTCGAGGATCCGGCCGATGGCGCGGTCGTAGTTGACGACGGCGCGAACGTAGGCCACGAGTGCGCCGAGCTCCTGGAGCTCGGCCTGCCGCAGGTTCTGCTGCTCGTCCAGCACGAAGCGGATCGCCGACGCACCCAACTGGTTCCGCCGCTCTTCGGCTTCGAGCCGCGTGATCGCCAGCTGGCGCGAGAGCTGCGTCGTGTCGATCCGGGCCTGTGCCGTCCGGATCTGGTTATAGGCGTCGCGGACCTCGGCCGCGATCGACTGCTGGGTCAGGGCGAGCTGCGACTCCGACTGCCGCTGCGTGATCATGCGCTGGGACGCCGCGGCCCGTGCCGACCGATTGCCGAGAGGAATCTGGAGCGAGAATCCCACGTTGTAGCTCGTGAAGTCGTTGTTGAACACCTGGCCGAAGGCCGTGGCGAGACCTTGCTCGATCCGTTCGACAACGGGGCCGAACGGATC
>CAZTTI010000118.1:0-3184 GCA_964615925.1 uncultured Solibacteraceae bacterium | reverse complement strand
CGAGGTCGCTCGGGTTTGCCCGGGCCGCGATTACGTCGACCTCGAAGAAGGGCCAGCCTCCGCGCGTCTGGACGATCGTGGTCGGTGCCATGAAGCCGCCGAAGTCCCGCCAGTCCCCGTAGGTTGCGACGATGTGCATGTCGCCCATGATGTTGTCGCCGAGCCAGGTTTCCACCCGGGTGACCAGATTCTGCTCGTTGACGTAGCCGTTGATGACGTAGCGCGCGCCCGACGGCGCGCCGACCGCAGGGCTCCAGCCGAGGACAACGTAGTTTTCCCCGTCCCAGATCTCGCGTCGTGCGGTCGCGTCGTTCTCCGCGGCGCCCTCGAGGAAACCCCACGGCGTGATGTAAAACTCGAGCGAGCCGCCCCAGGGTTGGGAGACGTCGGCCTGGGAAGCGGTGACCTGGTCGAAGAACCGCCCCGGCGTCACCGTCGTCGAGCCGCCCGCCCCGACGTTGACCGTGTCCCCGGCGTGACGGGACGAGGGAGTGTCCAGATCGATCACCCGCTGGTAGTTCATGATCGGTCGCATCGGATCGTGCGTTTCCTGACACAACATCGCCGTCGCGTTCGCCGCGCACTGCTGGAAGGCGACGGTTCGCGCGGATCCGGAATAGGTGATCGCGTCGACGTTGCCCAGGGCGCGTTTCGCGTTGGAAATGACGGTTCCCGCGTTTTGCGCGATTGCGGAACTCGAGGCAAACAGGACACAGAGGGCGGCCAGAGCGAGTTTCTTCTTCACGGTTCCCATCCTTCGGTTTTCGAGTTTTGGTCGATGGGACGAATCATAGATCGGGCCTGGGCCGGATGGCCACTGATTCTCCGTTTCTCACATCGCGCGGGCTGGTCCTTTTCCCTCACACGTTGCGCGTCGGGGGCACGCCGGCGGACGATTTCGAGCGTGCGAGGGCAGGTGGCCCGCCGATCCCGAGCCGTCACTCCCCCCTCTTCAGGATCACCTCCGAGTCCTCGATCACGGTCGGCGTCGAGTCGACCGTCGTAGCGCATCGCACGCGACTCGATGGCGCTGCGGAACTCGCCTGCGCGCCCCACCCTCAGGCGCCCGGCGCCCCCGGAGGCCGTTGGAAACGCCATTCGGTCGCCTGTTCGAAGGCGTGTGCCAGGGCGAAGACGGGGATCTCGCCGAGGGCGGGCCCGCTGATCTGAAGGCCGATCGGGAGGCCGTCGCCGCTCAGGCCGCAGGGGACGCTGATCGTCGGGATACCGAAGATGTTGAATGGCGCCGTGTTGCGGACCGTCGATTCGGCGCCCGTGGCTGTTGCCGGAACCTCGGCATTTTCAATCAGCGTCGGCATGACGGGTGTCGTCGGCGTGACGATCAGATCGACCTCGTTGAAGACGCCAGGAATCGCGCGTCTTGCTAGCTCGAGCTCGCGGCGGGCGTTGATGTAGTCGACTGTCGAGAAGCTGCCGGCCGCCATGATGCGATCGAGTGTTGCCGGATCGTAGAGCGCGTGGTTGGCGGGATTGCTCAGGAACTCCTCGTGATAGGCGTAGGCCTCTGCCAGAAGCACGGCGAAACCCGGGGATGGCGGCAGGTCGACGTTGCGCGTGCCGCCCGACAATCCGCGAATGACGTCGACGGCCGCGCGCGTTGCGCGATCGATATCGGGATCGAGCGATTCGAACCAGAAGCCTCTCGGCAGACCGATGCGAAGCGCGCCGACGCTGTCATTGAGCGCCTGGACGGGATCCGGCAGGTCCGCCGCGATCGAGACCGGGTCGAGCGCATCGTGTCCTGCGATCGCGGCCATGACGGCCGCCGCATCGCCGACGCTCCGGGTCAGCGGCCCGACGTGATCGAGCGATTCCGAGATCGGCACGATGCCGCGAATGCTCGCAAGACCGTGCGTCGCCTTCAGGCCGACGACGCCGCAATAGGCCGCGGGCAGGCGGATCGAGGCCAGCGTGTCGGTGCCGAGCGCCGCAGCGCAGAGGCGTGCCGCGACGGCCGCCGCCGACCCACCCGACGATCCGCCGGGGATGTAGTCGAGATTCCAGGGGTTGCGTACGGGACCGTAGTGCGTGATCGCCGAGGTTCCGCCGTATGCGAACTCGTGCAGGTTCAGCTTGCCGAGCAGCACGGCGCCGGCGGCCTTGAGCCGCCGGTAGACCTCGGCGTCTTCGGTCGGGACGCGGTTCGCGAACAGCTCGCTCGCGGCCGTCGTTGGAATCCCGGCCGTGTCGATGTTGTCCTTGAGCGCGATCGGTATGCCGTGCAGCGGACCACGCCAGCGTCCGCTTTCGATCTCGTCGGCCAGACGCTCGGCCTGCTCGAGCGCGAGCCCGGGCGTTACGGTGATATAGGCGTTGATGCTCTCGTTGAGAGTCTCGATGCGCTCGAGATAGGCGAGGGTCAGATCGACGGGGGAGAGCCTCCCCGTGCGAATCAATGCCGATGCTTCGAGGATCGAGAGGTTTGTCGGATCCGAAGCCTGGGCGAAAACCCGGGTCCCGGACGTCGCGAACGTCAAAGCGACGCCGGCAAGGAACTGTCGGCGAGACGTTTGTGCGGGTACCCCCATGATCACCTCCCGATAACTGCTATGCGAATTCTAGCCGACTACGTCAGGTCAGACCGTCAGGGAAGAGCCGTCACACTTGCGCAAGTGACTGATCGAGATCACTGATCAAATCCTCGACGTCTTCGATCCCGGCCGCGAGGCGGATCAGGTTGTCGAAAATCCCGATGCGGTAGCGCTCTTCTCGAGTGAGCTCGTAGTAACTGACCGTTGCGGGATGGCTGGCCAGCGACTCCACGCCTCCCATGCTGGGACCCAGCAACCACAGGCGTAACGCGTCGACGAACCGCAACGTCGCCGCCTCATCTCCTTTGACCTCGAACGAGACCATCCCCCCGAATCCGCGCATCTGAGCTTTGGCCACGTCGTGGTCGGGGTGCGACGGAAGGCCCGGATACCACACTCTTTCGACCTTCGGATGTTGCTCCAGCCACTCCGCGATTGCGAGACCGTTTTGATTGTGCCGCTCCATGCGAACGGCAAACGTCTTCAGGCCGCGCAGAATCATCCAGGCCTGATGCGGATCGGGGGCGCTGCCGACGGTGTGGCAGAACCCCCTCACGGCGTCCACTTGCGGGGCCGCGCCGACGAGGACTCCTCCCAGGAGATCGTTGTGTCCGTTGAGGTATTTCGTGGCG
>CAZTTI010000117.1:0-2699 GCA_964615925.1 uncultured Solibacteraceae bacterium | reverse complement strand
CTTCGCCGACGGCGGCAATCGTGTACCAGTCGGTCACGCGGTAGCCGAACCGGAACTCGTTCAAAACCGTTGGCGAGAGCGTCGCCGTGTACTGGGCGGTATAGATCCGCGGCCTGCGGAACTGCTCGCCCTTGATCCCGTCCGGCCACGACGGCAGCAGGCCGTCGTTGTCGTTGGTCTCACGCGACATCACGAAGTTGACCTTGTGGGCATCGGTGATGTTGTAGTCCAGCCGGATATTCAACTGCTTCCGGTTCGTGTCCTGTGACGACCCGGCGGCGTTGTCCGAGCCCGAGGTGGTCCGTACCCAGTTGAACCCCGCCGTGTTCAGGCCGTCGCCCGCACGGAAGTTGTTCGGCAGCGGCATGCGCCGCAGGGTTTCCTGCAGGTAGGCGTTCTGCGAAATGCCCGTTCCGCGGTTGGGATCGTTGACCCCGGAGAACAGATTGACGGTCTGAAGCGGGCCGGACGCGCCGTCGACCTGGGTCCAGTCCCGCGGGTTGCCCGCCTCGTCCACCGACGAGCCCGAGCCAGCGCCGAAGTTGTCGTTCTCGACGCCCGGGAAGAACCGGAACAGGCCCTGGCGCGCCTGTTCGGTCAGGACAGTACCCGTGACGTTTTCGCGTGTCCGGTATGTCTGGTTGTCGATCAGGACGAAGAAAAACGCCTTGTTCGAAACGATCGGGCCGCCGATACGGCCGCCGTATTGGTTCCGGTTCGTCCAGTCCTTCTCATTGCCCTCGAGGTTGTCGAACCAGTTGTTGGCGTTCAGCGCCGAGTTGTTCGTCGTCCAGAACAGGGCACCGTGGTATTCATTCGTCCCCGAACGCGTCTGGAGGCGCACCTGGGAAGAACCACGGCCGGCGGCCGCGTCGACGGTGCCGACGGAAATCTGGACTTCCTCGACCAGGTCCGGGCTCGAATACGTCGCCGAAAACGCGCCGTTCCAGTTCCGGTACCGGCCGTCGGAAACGGGAATCCCATCGCGCGTCGTCGCCACCGCGGAGTTCCGCGTACCGACGAAGTTCGTGGCGTCGCCGCCTTCGTCCCGGATCAGGCCGGCGGTCGTGGCCAGCAGGTCGAACACGTCGCGCGTCGGCAGCGGCAACGCCCTCACTTCGTTTTCGGGCAGAGCGTCGCCGACCGAGGCGCCCGTCATGGCCAGAAGGGCGTCGGCGTCGGAGACGACCTCGATCGAGGTGGCGACGCCTCCGACCTGGAGTACGAGGTTGAACCGGAACGTCTGGTTCGGCGTCAGGTTGACCTCGATGGAGGAGTCGCTGAAGCCGGGCAGCGATGCGGTGATTTCATACGCTCCGGGCTGCAACGCCTGCAACGTGTAGCTGCCGGTTTCGTTGGTCACGCGCGTCGTCGCGATACCGGTGTTGGTGTTGGTCGCGGTCACGTCCGCGCCCGGAATCAAGGCTCCGGTCGCATCGGACACCGTTCCGATCACCCTCGCCGTCTGTTGAGCCAGGGCATTCGGGCCAAGGCTCAGAAACAACGCCATCCCTAAAGCTGTCGCAACCGCTTTCATCGTTCCCTCCGGAGGAAGGTGAGCAGGTCGTCTGCTGGTTATCGAGCAGGTCCTCTGCCGTATCCGTTGAGTTCGCTGTGAAGAGGAACCGTACACAGTTCGATACAATCTAATACAATTCAAGGCTGCGCTTGTAAATTATATTAGGGACCGTTGCCAGGTTCTTTTCCACGGGAGGCCCGATGAAACTTCGAAAGGCACTTCGATTGACCGCCCGAGCCTTCGGCGGCATGTTGACCGCCGCGGGACTGACCATCCTTGTGGTGGCGCCGGCCGGCGCTCACCACGGAACGGCGGCGTCCTACGATCAGGAAACCTGGGTCACGGTCCAAGGCGTCGTAACCGAATTCTTCTGGAGGAATCCCCACTCGGCGCTCTTTCTGAACGTGACCGCCGAGGACGGCACGGTCTCCGAGTACGGCGTGGAGCTCGCAAGCCCCACCCTGCTCGTGCGGCAGGGTTACAACCGCAACCTGTTCAAGCCGGGCGACGACGTGGTGATCCGCGTGCACCCGTCCAAAGTGGGCACGCCGATCGGCGAGTGTTTGTTCAACTGCGAAATCCTGGTCAACGGCGCCGAACCCGAGCCCGACCGTCAATAGCCGGAAGGAGAATCACGATGCGACCGAGAACGATGGCACCGAGAACGATGGCATGGATAGGAGCCGGACTGATGATGATCGTCCTGACTCCGCTTCAGGGAACTTCGCAGGATTTCTCGACGCTCGACGGTGTGTGGGTCCGCGGTGGCGGCGGACGTGGCGGAGGACAGATGTCCCAGTGGACTTCCGAACCGCTTCCGTTCACACCCGCCGGGCGGGCCGCGTTCGACGCCAACGTCCCCGGAAAGGGGCCGCGCCAGCAGCCTCCCGCGCTCGGAAACGACCCACTCGGCGATTCCAACCCTCCGGGACTGTATCGCACCCTCGTCTACAACCGGCCGTTCGAGGTGATCCAGCTCGAGGACAAGGTCGTTCAGTTGTTCGAATGGGACAAATCCTGGCGCGTCGTGTACACCGACGGGCGGGAGGTCCCCGACGATGTACCCACGGGCCCGTTCTGGTACGGGTATTCGGTCGGGGAATGGGACGGCTCGACGCTCGTCGTCCAGACCGTGGGATTGGACGGACGCGCCTGGTTCGACGAGTGGGGCACGCCGTTC
>CAZTTI010000116.1:0-4764 GCA_964615925.1 uncultured Solibacteraceae bacterium | reverse complement strand
GTGGCCCATTGTTCGGACCTCGCCTGCTCCTCGGCCACCTCCTCCGCCATCGACAGCGCCGGCACCGTGGGCTTCGACACCTCGATCACCATCGGCGCTGACGGGCTCGGGCTCATCAGCTACCGGCACGTGACGAACAGCGATCTGAAGGTGGCCCACTGCTCGGATCTCGCCTGCTCCTCGGCCACCACCTCAGTCCTCGACAGCGCCGGCGACGTCGGGTTCTTCACCTCGGTCACCATCGGCGCCGACGGGCTCGGGCTCATCAGCTACCGGGATGCGACCAATGGAGATCTCAAGGTGGCCCACCTCTCCAACGTCCTCGGCATCCCCTTCCACCGCCGCCGCTGAGCGAGCACCCTGCCGCCGGGTCCGATCCCCGGTGGGGGATGCGTCCATTCATCGCGAGACCAACGATGGCACCGCCGTCTGGACCGGCAGCGAGATGATGTCTCGCGTGGCTTCGACGGCAGGGGTCTGGATCGCGCGTGATCGCGAGCGTCATCGCGGAGCGGCGATCTGCCACGTCTGGTCGGGAATCGTGAACAGGTTCGCGCCACGGACGAAGCGCGTCCCGTCCATGAACCAGACGTTCACCTCGCCGGTCGCAACGTTCCGCCAGACCAGGTCCGGCTTGCCGTCCCAGTCGTAGTCGTCGACCGCCTGGATGGTCCAGTCGAGGTCGGGCACCGTGAAGAGGCTCGCTCCTCCCGTGTACGCCCCGTTCGTCAGGAACCAGACGTTCACCTGCCCCGTGCCGTAGTGCCGCCAGATCAGGTCCGCATCGCCGTCGCCGTCGAAGTCGCCCGTCCCCTCGAGCTTCCAGAGCGGATCGGCGACCGTGAACAGGCTCTTCCCGCTCACGTACGTCGTCCCGTCGAGATACCAGACGTTCACCGCGCCCGTGGCATAGTTGCGCCAGGCGATGTCGTGATCGCCGTCGTTGTCGAAATCCCCCACTGCCTCGATCTCCCAGTTCAGGTCGGAGACGCGGAACAGGTTCGCGCCGCCGATCCAGGTCGTTCCCTGCAGGAACCAGACGTTCACGTCGCCGGTCGCATAGTTCCGCCACAGCAGATCGGGCGAGCCGTTCTCATCGAAATCTCCGCTCGCTTCGAGGCGCCAGTCGGAATCGCTCACGTTGAAGAGACTCTTGCCGCCCAGGTAGCGCGTGCCGTGGAGGAACCAGACGTTGACGTCTCCCGTCGCCGTGTTCCGCCAGACCAGATCCGAGGCGAGGTCCTGGTTGAAGTCGGCGCGGCCCGAGCGCGGTCCGGGCCAGACGTAGGTTTCGAACATCGTCTCGGAGGGATGGAAGTTCGCGTCACCGCTGTAGAGGACACGCACCTGGTTCGCGAAAGGCTCGCGGAACTGCACCGCCACGTCGATCTCGCCGCTGCCGGAGACCGGAGCGCCAGCCAGAACCTCGCCGTGCGAGATCAGCGCGATCGTGCCCGTGGGTGGCACTCCCTCCGGCGTCGCGACCGGCACCGTCACCCTCGCGATGAACGGGTTCGGCAGGTGGGTCGCCGTGGTCGCCTGCACGGTGACCCTGGAGGGATAGCGGGGGGCCTGGCCCGGCCCGACGACGGATATCGGGAGAGTGAGGTCCTCGTAGGTGCCGGTGACGGCGCGGAGCATCGCGAGGCCCGCCGATCCTGCGGTCACGGTGAAGGTCGCGATCCGCTCGTTCGCGGGGACGTCGACGTAGGCGGGAGTGGAAAGCACGGACCCGTCCGAGGAGCTCAGGGTGAAGCGCACGAGGGACGAGCTCGTCAGTTTCCGAACCAGAGTGACGGTTTGCGATTCGCCCGAGCGAAGGAACGGCTGAGGCATCCATAGATAGAGGTACGGCGAATGCACCTCGAGACTGCTGCTTGCGTTGTTCGCCGCCTCCGGGTCGGGATCGCTCGAGCTCACGGTAGCGGTGACGACGCCGGCCTGCGGCTCGGCGAACCACCAGGTTGCATAGACCACAAGTTCAGAGCCCGGTGCCAGCGATGCGAAGAAACGCTCGGAGCTTACCCACCCCGTGGGGCCGGTTAAGCTGGGCGACTTCTGCGCGCTCAGGGTGACCTCGCGAGCCACGGAAGGTCCGTGATTCCGGATGATGAACCGGATCGCCGGCTCGGGCGTGTTTGGGTCGAGCTCCTGCCGTACCTCGAGATCGGCCGAAGCATCGTCGTCCACGATCGCGAGCGTCCCGAGCGATCGGCCCAGCACGGCGCCGGACGGGTTACTCAGACGGACCGAGATGGTCTCATCACCTTCCGGCAGATCGTCGTCGAGAATCGAGACCGTCACGGTCTTCTCGCTCTCGCCTGGAGCAAATGTGAGTGTGCCGGGGTTGAAGGCGAAGTCGGAGCCGCTGGTCGCGGTACCGCCTTCGAGCGCAAAGTCGACGGTCACCGTCGATGGATGCGGCTTCGTCAGACGAACCCGGAGCGTCCCGGACGTCGAGCTTTCGGCGGCGAATCCATCCTCGATCCGGAGCGCGGGCGGGCCCGTCAGCGGCAGCGCCCAAAGCTCGCGTCCATAGGCTGTCGTATGCGCAGAGAAATAGAGGAGATTCCCCGAACGCGTCGGAAGGAGCGGCATGGATCCAGCGAGACCCGGTTCGATGTCCGACACCATGACGGTTCCCGCCTCGGTCCCGTCCGTCTGCCAGAGCTCCTCCCCGCTGACATCATCCCACGCACGGAAGTAGACCGCTCCGTCGGCCTCCACGAAAGACGCCGGGTACGAAGGGTTGGGCCCCGGTCGGATGTCCTTCAGGAGCCTCGTTCCGGCGGAAGTGCCGTCGCTGACGTAAAGCTCCGCGCCGTAGATCGTCTCGCTCGCAGAGAACACGACCCCGTCGTCCAGCGCGACGAGATTCTTGATCTCAGCATGTCCGGCGCCTGCATTGATGTCCGCAAGCAGCCCCGTGCCGGTCGCCGTCCCATCGGTTTTCCAGAGCTCGTTTCCATGCGTGGAATCGTTGAATGAGAAGAAGAGCGTTTTGCCCACCGCCGCGAACTGGTGCTCGGAAAACGGGAGATTGCCGGACAAGGCCGTGACGAGCGACGTGCTTTCGGGAGTACCGCCCGACCTCCATAGCTCCGTTGTACCACTCGCCGTCGGGACGAATACGATGGCTTCACCCGCCAGCGGCTGGACCGCCACCGGGCTCTGCGAGAACGAGGCGACCCACTCCATCGAGTCAGGCGCGTCCGCCGTCTTCCAGAGCGATCTCTGCCAGCCGTTGTGAATACCGCTCGTGAAGAAGAGCCGGCCGCCGACATCCGCGACGACACCGGGATACTCCGCCTCCGTCGACAGTGAAGTCACCTTCCGCGTCCCGGCGAAAGTTCCGTCGGAGAACCAGAGGCGGGTTCCATTGCCATCGTCGGCAACCATGTACAGTCCCCGATCGGTCGACACCAACCCACCCACGTAGGATCCGAAGGAAGACCCGAAATCCTTGAACAGCAACGTGCCGCCCGGCGTGCCGTCGCTCCGGAACAGCTCGCCATGCCAATCGACGAAATAGAGCGCACCGCCGAACGATGCCTGCTCCTGCGCCACACAGCAGCGGCGAAGCGTGGAGGCGATCGAATGGGTTCCCTCCCACGACCCATCGGTCGTCCAGAGCGTCCGGTTGTTCGGACCTTCGGGGGTGAAGAAAAAGAGCTTGTCGTTCACGTCCGCAAGATCCCACGGCGAAGACGAGGCCACCGCGTCGGGCGTGGTGTTGTGCACGAGCGCGGTTCCCGCCGTCGTTCCGTCCGTGACCCACAGCTCTCTGCCGACGATTCCGTCATCGGCCGTGAAATAGAGGACGTTCCCCGCAGCGACTCCGGAACCGGGCCCGCTCGACAGGGTTCCGAGGCGGATGTCTTTCAGCATGCCCGTTCCGGACGAGGTTCCGTCCGAGATCCAGAGCTCATTCCCGCTCAGGGCGTCCCCGGCTCCGAAGAGCAGATCGGTTCCGAGGACTCCCAACAGATTCAGGATCTCGTCGACGAACTCACGGATCATCGAGGTGCCCGCCGGCGTGCCGTCGGTCTTCCAGAGACGTCCGGTTCCCGCCGGCCCCACCGTCGCGTAAAAGGCGAGCGTGTCGTTCACCGGCGCGATCTGATGCCAGCTGAGGAACGACCCGTCCCCGCCAGGCGTACCGTCCGCCAGAAGGATCGTCCCCGCGGCCGTGCCATCGCTGACCCACAGCTCGTCTCCCGTCAGCCCGTCGTTCGCGCCGAAGATGACTTTGGAGCCCATTGCAACGAGGGCGCGGATCGAGTCATCCGCCCCGGGCCGGAGGTCAACCACCATGCGAGTCCCGGCAGCGGTCCCGTCGGTGACCCACAGCTCGGTTTCCCACCCGGCAGAGGTTCCCGAGAAGAAGAGAAGATCGCCCGCCACGATCGCCGACGAGCCGAAAACTCCAGAGACCTCGAGGCGCGTCCCCGCGGGCGTTCCGTCCGTCGAGTAGAGGCCGCCTCCGTCTGTCATCCCCGCGAAGAAGAACACCCGGTTCTGAAACACGACGAATCCGTAGGGATGCGACGAAGCCGACCCCGGAACGAGATCGGCCAGCATCATCGTCCCGGCCGCGGTGCCATCGCTGACCCACGGCTCGGTTCCGTGAGCCGGAATGGTCAAAGAAAACACGAGCTTGCCGAGGTGGGTCACACCGCGGCTCATCGAGGTAGACGCAGAACCAGACCGGACGTCCTTCACGAGTTGTGTTCCGGAAGGTGTTCCGTCCGTCTTCCACAGCTC
>CAZTTI010000115.1:0-3725 GCA_964615925.1 uncultured Solibacteraceae bacterium | reverse complement strand
GACGCTGGCCTCGAGCTGGGCCAGCTCCTCGGTGGTGAACACGTGGACCTCGGGATCCTTGATCGTGACGAGGCGATCGTCCACGTGTTTGGGAATCGTCTGCCGGGTCACCGCATGATGCATCAGACGACGCGCGACGTCGATCTCCCGAACCGAGCCGTGGGCCCAACCGATGACCTCCGTCGTCAGAACGGTCCGGATGCCGAGTTCCTGGCAGATCGCGATCAGGAGCGCGTTCACGCCAGTGGTGTCCGCCGCGGTCAACTCGGTCAGGTTGCCGATACCCATCAACATCTCGGCGGCACCATACCGGCGGCGCACCTCGGAGTAACGCTCCAGCGAGGCCATGAAGCCATGGCCGATGGGCTCGAGAACCGGATCGATCAGGTAGGGAACGTCCCAGCGGACCAGCTTCTCGATACTCGGGTCGATGGAGTCGAGGTCTCCCCCGAGGTCGGGCACTACCACGACACGCGCCCCCGATCCCCGTAGATCGGCCGCCACGTCGATGTTCGATCCGTTGACGCTCAGAACCAGCTCCGCGCCGGCCTCGACAGCGGTCCGTATTTCCGATTCCACGAACGAATCGATGCTGACGCGCATGCCGACTGCCCGCAAGTCTCGAACGATGTGCCCGAGTCCGGGAAACTCGAGCCCCGGCGTGCAGCCGATGTCGACGATGTCCGCCCCGGATGCCACGAAGGCTTCCGCCGCGCGCCGGATGTCTTCCGCTCCCATTCGCGGCGCGTTGTTGATCTCGGCCGCGATCTCGATGTCCCAGGCACCGTAGTCGGAAATCGCGTCGCGTCCGAAATAAGCCGGAATTTCGTGGAGAAGCTTCGGTCCCTTCTCGACTCGGACACCGAACTTCTCCGCAATCGGGCGCGTGTCGCCTTCACACAGCCCGGGAAGCAGAACGAGATCGATGTCCGCGGGAACGTCGAGGTGATGGACGATCCACTCGGTCGTCATCAAGGCCGCGACGGTGATCCCAAGAACGGCGATACGGCACTCGAACCCGACGTCCAACCCGGAAACGACGCGGCGAAGGGCAGGCTCCGCCAACCGGCCCGTGACCAGCAGGACGCGCCCGGAGTTCATTTGGGAGGCGAACCGCCCTGGACCCACTTGTTCGGTGTTCCGGCCAGCGGGCCGTCGGCGGCCGGGCGCCACATCACGGTCTCTTCGATCCGCCGTGCCAGCGCGAAGTCCTTGTTGGTGATTCCCCCGGCGCTGTGCGTGGTCAGCTTGACGACCACCCGGGCCCAGGTCACGGAAAGGTCGGGATGGTGGTGCGCGGCCTCGGCGAGATAACCAATGGCATTGACCAGCATCAGCGTGGTTGGCCATCCATCGGTCTTGTAGATCCGGCGGATCCACCCGTCCTTGAAGAACCAGCCGGGAAGCTCACTCAACCGCTCGTTCACCCGATCTTCGCCGTAGGTTTCTTCCTTGTTCGACATGTCTTGCTCCCGAGAGGCGCTATCCCATGACGACGCCGCCGCCCACGAAGATGGTTTGACCCGTAATGAATGAAGCTGCCGGTGACGCGAGAAACACCGCTGCGGCGGCGACGTCGTCGGGAAGGCCCCACCGGCCGAGAGGTGTTTCCTCGGCCACGCGCCGCCGGCGTTCCTCGCCGAGCCCGACGGCGAACGTCGTCTCGATCCAACCCGGCGCGATGACATTCACGCGGACGCGCGGGGCGGCAGACCTCGCCAACGCCTTGCTGAAGGAGAGCACACCGCCCTTCACCGCGGCAAACATCCCGGGATTCGCGCCCGGCATTCCGGTCAAAACGTGATCCCAACTCATGTTGATGATGACGCCGCCCCCGGACGCTTCAAGGAGGGACGCGGCCTGCCAGGACGCAAGGACCGTCCCTCGGAGGTCCACCGAGAGCAGGAGGTCGAGCTTTTCGGTATCGGAAAGCGAGGCGTTGGAACCGGTCAGGATGTCGGCACCCGCGTTGTTGATCCAGACGTCGAGACGCCCAAGGGCGTCCCGAGCCGCAGGCCCCAATTGGTCGATCGACGCCTGAACGGTGGCATCGAAGTGGAACACGGCGACCCGGCGCCCGCGCTGCTCGATCTCCTTCGCCACGCTCCGCGCACCGGATTCGTTCTCACGATAGGTCAAAGCAACATCGGCGCCGGCACCCGCCGCGGCGAGGGCAATCGCCCGGCCAATTCCGCTCGATGCGCCGGTGACGAGGACGCCCCGGCCGGTGAGAGCGCCGATCGACGAACCCCTGGCCTCGTCGTTGGACATCATGCTGCCGCCAATCATACAGTAGCCCCCCGGAGGCAGTAGCCCCCCCGGAGGCCAATAGCCTCCCGGAAGGAGAACCCGAATGCAGTTGCTGGTGAGCGTCACCGACGCGGGAGAAGCGCGCGATGCGGTGGCGGGTGGCGCGGACATCATCGACGCCAAGGACCCCGGACGGGGCCCGCTCGGGCCCGTGACTCGGGATGTTTTCCGCGAGATTCAGGCCGCCGTCGACCCAGCGCGGCCCATCAGCGCCGCGATCGGCGACGCAGGCGACGAAGAAGGACTCTCGAACCTCGTCCGGGATTTTTCGGCCGCCGGCGCCCGGTTCGTGAAAGTCGGCTTCGCCGGCCAGTCCGAAGTCGCGAACGTGAGGCGGCTGTTACGTACCGCGGCCGAAGAAGCGCGACGCATTCATCCGGAAACGGACGTCGTCGCCGTCGCTTACGCCGACGCGAATGCCCCCGAACACATCCCCGTTCCGGCCATCATCGAAGCCGCAACGCACAGTGGCGCCGCGGGTCTTCTCGTCGACACGGTGGACAAGAACGGCCCGGGCCTGACGACGCTCGTCGACCTGGCGGTCGTTCGCGCCTGGGTCGCTGCGGCACACGCGTGCGGGCTTTTCGCGGCTCTCGCCGGACGGCTCGACCCCGATGATCTCCGCTTCGTTGCTTCATCCGGCGCCGATATCGCCGGTGTCCGCGGGGCGGCGTGCGTGGGCGGGAGGATGGGCCGGGTGTCCGAAAGCCGTGTCCACGCGCTCCGCGGCCTCTGCGGCCAGGCAGTCGAGCCCAGCCGGACCCAACTCTCCTTCAAGGGACACTGGATCTTTTGATCCTGCGCGCCCTTCTCTCCGATCGACGCGGCGAGCGCGCCTTGAGGGAGAGGAAAAAAGCCAAGGCGAGTCTATGCCACTCATACCGGGAGCTCAAGAAAGCAGGAGCCCACGTATCTGGGACATCGCAAAGCTGGAAGCGACGGGATCCCGATCCCCACACCAAACTCGTGTTGTTTGCGGCTTTGTCGACGAATCAGTCCCGTCGAAAGGAGATCTTTCCTTTGGATGTCCTCTGATTTCAGCGTCTTTCAATCGGAACTCGAACTGCTTGGGGAAGCGCGGGGAAAAACGGCGATCCGGCGATCCATGGCGCCGCATGGCCATGAACGAGCGCAGTGATTACGACGGCGCGTGGAAGGAAACGATCGAAGGATACCTGCAACCGTTTCTGGAGTTCTGCTTCCCCCACGTCGCGCGGGATATCGACTGGACCGCGGAGTTCCATTTTCTCGACCAGGAACTCCAGCAGATCGTCGCCGACGCCGAGGTCGGAATGCAGCGCGTCGACAAGCTGGTCCGTGTCCGGCGGCGGGACGGCCCGATCCAATGGGTCTTGCTGCACGTCGAGGTGCAGTCCCAACCCGATCCCGACCTCTCAGCGCGCCTTTTTCAATAT
>CAZTTI010000114.1:0-3490 GCA_964615925.1 uncultured Solibacteraceae bacterium | reverse complement strand
CGCGGCGCGCGGCGGATTCCGGGTCCCCATGTTGCACCGACGGGATCGGACGCGAGCATCTCCGACCAGACCGCATCGCTCACTGCGGGCTCGTACTGGTTCTCGCAACCGACCTGGCGGTCCCAGTTGGCCGTAAAATCGGCGTGGGACTGCGACGTCATCGTGCCGTTCGTCGGCAGGGACTCGGGCGGACCGTCGGCGGCGTTCCGGTTGTAGGCCGGAGCCAGGAGGACCAGGCTCCGGACGTTTTCCGGATGGATCGTCGAGTACCCTCCCGCCCGAGGACCGCCGAGCGACCAGGCGAGCATGTGCACGCTTTCGACGCCTCGGAGTTCCTTGACGTATTCCACCGCCCGATGAATGTCGTCCCAGTCGGAGCCGATCGTGGTTGCCGGCTCGCGGTGGCTCGGCTCGCAAGGACCCAACGCGACGCCGATGCCGAGCGCGCGCTGCGCGCCTTCATCGAGATTGCACCAGTCGTTCATGACGTGCGGACGGGTTGATCGACCGTAACCCGTCATGTCGACGGAAAACACGTCGAAGCCGGCTTCGGCGAGATGGGCCATCCAGCTATACGAACCGTAGGGGACGTCGAAAGCCACCTCGGCGGGCGTTCCTGCGCCATGAACGAACAGGGCCACGCGGCCATCGAGATCGGTCGGCCGCGCGAGTGTCGACGCGCGGACGCGTTCGCGCACATAGAGAACGGTATGCTGTCCTTCGATCGACGGCACCGTCGAGACCTGGGGGACGTAGTGGTCGATCTTCAGGATAGTGTCCCCATCTCCCTGGGCGACCGCCAGGGGGCAGGGAATCGCCAGGGCCAACGTGCAAACAACCGGAATGAGATATTTCATGGCTTAATCTGGGAGCGCGAACGTGAGGTATCGCCCCGGTTCCGGATCCGGCTGTCCCAGGCGGACGCCGAACGATCCATTGCCCGCGGCAACCGGGAACGTGATGTATTGTTTCCCGTCGATCGCATAAACCGCCGGAATCCCTTCCACGGCCGCGCCGGCCGCGTACTCCCACAAGACCTCCCCGGTGAGGACGTCGTAGGCGCGGATCATGCGGTCCGACGACGTGCCCTGGAAGAGGAGTCCGCCCGCGGTCACGACCGGCGCGCCGCGCGGCATGTGGCTGCCCGTATCCGAGGCATCGACGCCCGCCACCTCGGGGAGTCCGTGGACCGAACCGTTGTTGACCTGCCACATGATCGTCCCACCGTTCAGGTTGTAAGCCGTCAGTTGGGACCAGGGCGGGCCGATCGCGGCCATGCCGCCGGTTGACGACATGAAGTTGTACGGCGAACTGTAGGCCACGAAGTCCGGGCCGGCATTCGGCGGTGGGGGCGGTGGTTCGGCGTCTCCGCGTCCGCCCCGGCCACCGCGTCCTCCTCCCGCGCCCGGCTCGCGGATGGCGAGCAGCGTGGGCAGGACCTTGCTCGAGACGAACATGAATCCGCGTTCGGGATCGACGGCCGAACTTCCCCAGTTCGCCCCGCCGTTGTGTCCGGGCAACTGGACCGAACCCTGGAAGCTCGGAGGTGTGAACAGGCCTTCGTTCCGGTAGCTCTCTATTTCGGCGCGGAGCTCGGCCTGGACGTCTTCGGGCAGGAACGGGTTGATGTCGTCGGCGGTGAACGACTGGCGCGCGAACGGCGGAGGCCGCGTCGGGAATGGCTGCGTCGGCCACGTCTCTTCGCCGGGAATGTCGGACTGCGGGACCGGGCGTTCTTCGATGGGCCAGAGCGGCTCCCCGGTCTCGCGGTTGAACACGAAGAGGAAGCCGTGTTTGGACGCCACCGCGACGGCGGGGATTTCCTCGCCGTCGTGATTGAGGGTCAGGAGCTTGGGCGCGTTCGGCAGATCGTAGTCCCACAGGTCGTGATGGATTGTCTGGAAGTGCCAGATCCGTTCTCCGGTGCGCGCGTCGAGCGCGACGATCGAGTTGGCGAAGAGATTCTGGCCTGGGCGGTTGCCGCCGTAGAAGTCGTAACGCGCCGTGCCCGTGGGGATGAAGACGATGCCGCGTTCGGCGTCAACCGTCATCTCGCTCCAGTTGTGACCGCCTCCGACCATCTCCTCGCGATTGGTCCAGGTCTCGGCACCGAACTCGCCCGCGCGCGGCATCGTGTGGAACACCCACTCCAGCTCGCCGGTCACGACGTTGTAGGCGTGGATGTCGGCGGGGTTGGCGTGGTATGAGGCCCCCGACGCCGGCGTTGCCATGATGATCAGGTCTTCGAAGATCCGGCCCGGATTGTTGGTGTTGATGGGATTCGCCGGACGCACTTCCTCTTCGAATCCGGTCCGGTGATCCACCCGCCCGTTCTCGCCGAACGACGGGATGATGGCTCCCGTCGTCGCGTCGATCGCGGTCACGAATCCGCCGCCGAGGAAGATCAGGCGGCGGTCGGTCCGGTCGTCGCTTTCCCAATAATTGATGCCGCGGCTGCTGATTCCGTCCACGACCGTCGACCAGCGTTCCTCACCCGTCCGCGCATCGAGGGCGACGAGCGTCCGTCCCGCGGTGAGGACGTACATCGTGTCGTCGACGACGTTGGGGCCGAACGTGATGTTCCCGTCGCCGACGGGAAACGACCACGCGACTTCGAGCTGATCGACGTTCGACCGGTGGATCTGATCGAGCGAGGAATACTGCGATGAGTCCGAGCCGCCGAGGTACTGGTTCCAGGTTTCGTAAGACAGCGCGTCGGCCCGTTGGGCACGCATGGGAGCAGGGGACACCGTCATCGCGGCCGCGACGGCCACGGTCATGGCGAACTGCGAAGGCATTCAGTACCCCCCTCGACGTTAGTCGATCACCGCCTGCATCACGGCCGTTTCGAACAGCGGCCGCATCTCCCGGATCGGTGTCTGGATCATCATGACGCCGACGATCTCTTCGACCGGGTCGACGAAGAAGTGCGTACCGTACGCCCCGCTCCATCCGAAGGTTCCTTCCGACAGGAACGTCGACGCGGCCACGGGATCGTCGATGACGCGTACACCGAGCCCGTATCCCTCGCCCGGCCCGCGGCCCGGAAGCGTGTCGGGGATCCACACCGAGCGCATCACCTCGAGCGTGCGCGATCCGAGCAACTGGCGGCCCGAACCGCTCGCCGCTTGTCCGTCGTTGGCCAGCATCATGCCGAATTGGGCGTATTCCGCGGCCGTCGTCATCAGGCCGCCCGCGCCTGAGAAATACCGTTCGCCCGACATCGAGTCGGGATTGTTCCGCGGTTCGAGGCCCTCCTCCGTCGCGTTGTAGGACGTGACCAGGCGTTCCCTCTGGGCGTCGGTCGGCCAGAACGTCGTGTCGGACATCCCGAGCGGTTCGAACATGCGGCTTTCGAGAAAGCGGTCGAACGACTGTCCCGACGCGATCTCGACGATGCGGCTCAGGACGTCGAAACCCGCCAGAGCCGAATACGACCATCGCGATCCCGGCTGGAACTCGATCGGCGCCTCGCCGAGCTGGTCGACCC
>CAZTTI010000113.1:0-10780 GCA_964615925.1 uncultured Solibacteraceae bacterium | reverse complement strand
GTTTCGAACCTCGAACGCGAGGGCGTTCCGCGCGAGCGCCTCGAGCGGGTCCACATGCCGATCGGACTGGACATCGGGGCCGTCGTTCCTGAGGAGATCGCCGTGGCCATCGTGGCCGAGATGATCAATTTCCGCCGGCGCGGGTCCGAACTCTCCTTGAGCAAGAAGCTGTTCCAGACGGCGCCGTCGGCGTAATCATCGAATCGAATGGGCAAGGTCTACACGCGCACCGGCGACGGCGGTTCGACGCGCCTGTTCGACTCGACGCCCGTGTCGAAGGACGACCCGCGGGTGGCGGCTTATGGGGACGTCGATGAGTTGAACGCAACGTTGGGGGTGGCGGCGGCCCTGATCTCGGATACCGACATCACGGCGTTTCTCCAGGACATTCAACGGCAGTTGCTGTCGCTGGGGGCGCAACTCGCGGATCCAAAATGGGAATCCCGTCCGTCGGCGAAGGGCCGCCTGGATCCGGCCTGGGTCGGGGAGTTCGAGATCCGGATCGACCGGTACCAGGCCCAGTTGCCCGAGCTGAACAAATTCACACTGTCCGGCGGCGGG
The DNA here is from genome assembly GCA_964615925.1 of uncultured Solibacteraceae bacterium. GTDB lineage: Bacteria > Acidobacteriota > Terriglobia > 20CM-2-55-15 > 20CM-2-55-15 > JAJEDW01. The sequence continues at coordinate 10,219 of CAZTTI010000113.1, read as the reverse complement.
CCCGGCGGCGCGATGCTCCACCTGGCCCGGACCGTGTGCCGGCGGGCGGAACGCAGCGTCGTCGGGCTGGCGCGAACGACCGAGGTGGCTCCCGGAGTCATCGAGTACCTGAACCGACTCTCGGACCTGCTGTTCGTGCTGGCCCGGGTCGTCAATCATCGAGAGGGGAGAGAGGAAATTCAATGGTGAAACTGAGGAAAAAGCTTCTGTTGGCGGTTCCGGTCCTGCTGCTTCTCGCGGCGCCGGCCCATGCGCAGGACTTCAGCCGGCTGGACATGATGTTCGGATACGGGAATTATGGTATCCAGACGCTCGAAAGCGGCACGCTCGCCACCGACCGCGTGAGCGGGTTTCTGCTCCACACCGATCTGGCTCTGACGAGCTGGTTCACGTTCGAGAACATCACCGGGTTGTATGGCACGCCGGATGATTTGTCCGCGCCGTTCGGAGTCAACTCGGACGTGACCCTGATCACGAACACGTTTGGCGCAAAACTGGTTGCCCGCGACGTGCTCGACGGACGGATCACGCCGTACGTGGCTGGCGGTTTCGGACTGGGCTACTGGCGGCTCCAGAACCTCGGAAGCGTGACCGGTGTTTCGGCCCGTTATGCCGGCGGCGTCGACGTCAACCTCAGCGACGGCTTTGCCTGGCGCATCGAGGTCGGCGGGCTGACGTTGAGCAAGAGCATCTACGATGGCGCGATCCTGAACGGTACGGAGATTTCGGGCTGGAACAACGACTTCCAGTTCACGACCGGTATTGTTCTGCGGCTGGGCGGGTAGCCGGACGAAGCGTGGGTTTCTGATCGATCCGGCGCGTGCTCACGACTCGGGCACGCGCCGGTTTCGCTTGGGGCAGTTAGCTCAGTTGGAAGAGCATTCGGTTTACACCCGAAAGGTCACAAGTTCGAGCCTTGTACTGCCCATTATTCAGGAATCAACGTGCGTGTCCGACATGGAAGCTGTTGTCAAACTACGAGCCACGATCGAGCGGAAGGACCCGTCGCTCCCACGGTTTGTTGTCGTGGAGTCGTCTCGACTGAAGAGTTGGAACCTGGATGGGACGACACCCGTCGACGTCGTCATCGAGGGAACGGCCGTCGGTCGTCGGAATCTGAAGCGCTGGGGCGAAGGCCGGGACTGCTGGTTTATGGATCTGACCGATCCGATCTGCAAACGTGCACACGTCGATACCGGCGATCGCGTCGGTTTGCACTTGCGGAGGGTATCGCGCGCCCTCCCCGTGGAGATTACGGCACTGCTCGCGCGAAACGCGGACGCCAAGCGCGTCTGGGACGGACAGGCGCCCGGTCGACAGAGGATGGTCGCCGAATATGTCCGCTCCGCCAAGCGGCCCGACACCAGGGCGCGCAGAGCGGCCAAAGCGCTTCTCGGGGAGTAGCCGCGTCGCGTGTGTCCGCCCACCGAAGGCTCCGGAGATGGTCAACGCCGGAGCGCTTCTTCCAACTGGGTCCGGACCCGCTCGATGGCCTCGCGCTCGGGTGCATCGGGATTCCTCTCGAGGAAGGCGTTGGCTTGCTCCAGAGCTGATTCGTACCGGCCCTGGCGCGCATAGACGTTGATCAGCAGCAGCCGGGCGTCGTCGTATCCCTCGTCGAGGGCCATCGTGGTCTGAAGCATCTCTTCGGCACGGTCGTAGAGGTTCCGCCGGTAATAGGCCGCTCCCAGAAAGAAATGCGACTCGACGGAGAAGGGATTCAACTCCACGGCCTTTTCCAGCCATTCGCTCGCCAGGGCGTAGCTTTCCATGCCCGCCGGGTCTTCGTCCGCCCGCTGTCGCTCGCCGCGCTGGTAGTAGAGGGCACCGAGGTTCTGAGGCGCCAGCGACCCGGCAGGATTCACCGCGCTGGCCTCCAGGTATGCGGATTCGGCGTCGGCGAATCGCTCGAGGCGGTCGTACTGGCCGCCCAGGTCGATCCACGCGTCGTAGTAGTCCGGCGCCAATTCGACGGCGCGCTCGAGGGCGTCGGCCGCCCGCTCGTGGTTGCCGTCGGCCGATTCTTCGAGCGCGTCTTCGTATTCGCGTGAGGCCTCCTCGGGTATCTCGGCCTGAAGCTGCCGGAGATCGACGCTCAGCTCGCCGCCGCCGGTATCTTCGGCGGTGGGGTTTTCCGGTTCCAGATAGATCGTGAAATTGCCGCCGCGGACGTCCTGATCGACGACCTGGCGACGATAGGGTTTGTAGCCCTCTTCGTTGACCACGATGTACATCCGATTGGCCGAGCTTACGCGGGCGCCCTCGAGCCGGAAGTTGCCGCGGGCGCTCGTATACGCCTGATGCACGATCTGGCCGCTGAAGGTTTCCAGCGACACGAGCACGTTGACCTGTTCAGCTCCGCCCGCGATGACCCGGCCCTGGATCTGAGCAAAAGCCGTTCCGGAGAGCGCGACGGCCCAGACCGCGACGAGGCCCAGCGTATTGCGGACGGCCTTCATTTCAGCACGCGCTCGCCGGATCGGCCAGTTGCATCACGCTTGGCACGTCGAGCGCCTCACTGTTCCAACAAGGCTAACCGAGCCCGTGACGAATGCCGGCCACCAGTTGGGCCAGCGTGGCGAACGGCCGGGGCAAGGCCCGGGCGTTGAGCCATTGCTCCATCGTGTCGAACAACCCGGCGAACGTGAACGGTGGGACCGTCGTGAACAGGCTGCCTTCGAACCGGAGCGCCATCAATGCCACGGGTTGATCGCTGGCGATCCTCATCGATCCGATGTGTCCGACCGCCAGCGGGTTGGTCACGCCGTTCGTCGCGAACAGCTCGTCGACGAAGATGGCCGTGTGGGTCTGTGCCAGGAGTGGGGGCCGGGCGGTGGTGAGCGTCTGGATGCCGGCCGTGTTGATGAGGTTGAAGTTGACGTTCGCGGGCGTCGTCTGGGATGGATTCGCAAACGCGAAGCCCGTCCGGAAGTTTCCGCTTTCGTCGACGAAAATGGCCTGACTTGTTCCCGGGCTGGCGGGAACCACGGCGGCCTCACTCAAACGGATCCCCGATCCCGGGCTTCCCGCGAACTGGGAAAAGACCGCGCTGGCCTCAACGGGCGCGTTGGCCGTGACCGTGGCAAAGCCGACGGTCAGCGGTATGGCGGCCGTCGAGACGATCTTCCGGGTCTGTCCCGGGCCGAGGGCGTTGATCGAAAGCACGTTTCCCGCGATCGGGACGGGGACGTTGTTCTCATCGACGAAGGCCAGGTTGAACGCGGTGCCGCTGGACTGGGTGAACGTGATGGTCACGTTCGCCGAGCCGGAGGAGGAGGGATTCGACACGAAGATCGTTGTCGTGAAAAATCCGCCCGCGAACGCGCCATCGGCGATCTGGGGGAAATAGAACGTCGTTTGGGCTCGGGAGGCTGTCGCGAAACCGATCAACAAGACCGATGTCAGAACGATTCGAAAAGTTGGTTTCACCATCACTCTCCACCAGTGAAGTTTTCGGGAGCTTCTTTTTAAGAGCTTCACGGACCCAGCAGCCGGGGATCGATATCCTGCAGCGTGTCTTCCGGTCCCAGCCCCTCGAGTTCTTGTTCGGCCTCTTCAACGCGGCCCATTCGCTGCAAGGATAACGCCAATAGCCGCCGCGCTTCATCAAAATCCGGACTCCAGTCGAGAACGATCCGGAGGCGGGGTTCGGCCAGGTCCGGCCGGTTCATCGCGTTGAAGACCATGGCCAGGTTGTATTGCACGGGCCAGTAGCCCGGGTTGATCTCGAGGACGCGCTCGTACCACCGCCGGGCTTCGTCGTATTGGCCGAGGCCGAAACGGATGTTGCCGGTGTTGTTGGCAGCGGGAAAATAATCCGGATCGAGCGCCAGGGCCCGTTCGTACCAGGACAGGGCTTGGGACACGTCCCCCGCTCCCTGTTCGACGACGCCCAGGTTGTAGAGAGTCTCCACCGAATCAGGATCCAGTTCGAGCGCCATTGAGAACGTCCCGCGCGCGCGCGGATCGCCCGCTTCCATATAGGCTCCGCCGAGGTTGAACCACGCGCGGGCCTTCCCCGGCGCTTTGGAGACGGTATCTTCCCAGAGCGCAACGTCACTGGCCCACACGCGCCCGCGATTGACCGTAAGGACGGCCAGCACCGCCACGGCCGCGATCAGGGCCGGTTGCCTCCATCGAAGCCGCGAGAGCACGATTCCGGCGACCATGCTGAAGCCGAGCATGGGCAGGTACAGCCGATGCTCGAAGGCGAAGTCGGCGCTCGGAATCACGGTCGATGTCGGAGCGAGCAGAATCAGGAAAGCCGCAATCCCGATGCCGGTCCAATATGAGCCGGGCTTTCGGATCAGGAACCAAGCTGCGGCGATCAACGCGAGAACGACCGCCAGTCCGGCCAGCGTGGAAGCGTCGAACCAAGTGCCGACCGGGGCGATATCGTACTCGAGAGCCTGAGGGTACGGGAAAACGAGCAGGCGCAGGTAGGTGAGGAAGACGCCGAGCTCAGTCCGGAAATACGTTAGCGGAGAAATCCGGTCAACGACTCCGACGCCGACGGTCTCTTCGCCGAGCCGGGCGAGCAGGCCAAGCGCGAAGGCCGCCATCAACCCGACAACCCCGACGATGCCCCATGCGAAGCGGCTCCGTCGTCCCAGAACGACGGCCACGACGAGAGGCACGGCCAGTGCCGACTCCTTGCTTGCGGCTGCGAGCGCGAACAGGACCACAATCAAGACCCGTCGTTGGGGAGTGCCTTCCCGCACGAGGACCACGAGCGCCGCCAGCGAGAAGAACGTCGCGAGCAGCGTGGACCGCTGGTAGACGTAGAGGACGGCCTCGGTCTGGATCGGGTGCGCCAGAAAAATCAGGGCGGCCGCGGCGGCCGGCCAGCCTCCCACCAGACGTCCGAGGAGAAGATAGAAGAGCACGGCGTTGGCGATGTGAATGCCGACGTTCGCGACATGGTATCCGAATGCGTCGTCGCCCCCGATCCGGTGATTGACGTAAAAGGTAAAGTAGGTGACTTGCCGGAGGCGCAGCGGATTGAAGAAGTGGGACCAGCGTTCGGCGTTCGTCACGTTCGAGTCGGCAAGGATCAGCTCGTCGTCGAAGTGGAATCCGTCGTTGAGCGACGGGCCGAACAATGCGATTCCCAGAAACACGACGAGGGCGATGACGCGCATGTCCGCCCGCCATTCGGCCGGTGCAAGATGAAGGTGGCCATTGTTCACGACTGGCTCAACGGGATGCGTGGCGGCGAGCGCGTCCTCGAAGCGATGCTGGATCTCTGGCCGCAGGCCACTATCTTTACGCTGTTTTACGAACCAGACAAGGTTTCCGAACGGATCCGGAGCCACACGGTCCAAACGTCATTTCTCGATCGGATTCCGGGAAAGCGGCGCCACTACCACCGGCTGCTGCCTCTCTTTCCGAAAGCCATCGAAGCGCTGGACCTCGGGCAGCCCGACCTGGTGATCAGCTCCAGTCACGCGGTCGCCAAAGGCGCCGACCCCCGGGGGGCTCCGCATATCTGCTATTGCCACACCCCCATGCGGTACATCTGGGATGGAGGCGCCGACTACGCGATGACGCGGGCCGAGCGTGCGGCCATGCGCGTCGTCGGCCCGCGTTTGAGAAGCTGGGACCGGCGAACGGCGGCCCGCGTCGACGGGTTCGCCGCGAATTCGACCTTCGTCGGGGACCGGATCCGCGCGGCGTATGGCCGCGATTCGGTCGTGATTCATCCCCCGGTCGACGTCGACCGGTTCACCGGGGAGCGCAAGCCGGAAGATTTCTATCTATGGGTTGGCGCCCTGGTGCGGTATAAGAAACCTGAACTCGCTGTAAAGACGATCGTAGACACGCGGCGCAGGCTGATCGTGGCCGGCGACGGACCGGAACGGCAACACCTCGAGATGATCGCGCGTCACGGTGTCGAGTTCAGGGGATGGGTCTCTCATGAGGAACTGGCATCACTGTACAGCCGCGCCCGGGGCGTGATCTTCCCGGGGCGGGAGGACTTCGGGATCGTTGCGGCCGAATCGGCGGCGGCGGGTTGTCCCGTCATCGCGTTCAACGGCGGCGGCGCGCTCGATTTCCTCATTGACACGGTCAACGCCTGCCTGTTCGACACCCAGACCCCCGAAAGCCTGGCCGATGCGCTCGATCGATTCGAGCGGCGGGATTGGCCGGAGGAACCCATCCGCAGGAGTGTGAGGGAGCTGTCGCGTGAGCGATTTCGGTCCGAGTTCGAACAGTTCGTCCGGCGGGTCGCTCTCTCGCGTCGCGAAAGAGGCGTTCGGTAACGACGCCTCCGAAGCATTGGTCCCGGCCACGAAGCGTGTCTTGGACATCGCTCTCGTTCTTCTGGGATCCGTATTGGCCGTGCCGGTGGCGATTGCCGTCGCGGTGACGATCCGCGTGGTGGACGGAACACCGGTCCTGTACTCGCAGCGCCGGGTCGGGCGGGCCGGCCGGCCGTTCACGCTGCACAAGTTTCGGACCATGAGGAGGGACTCCGAACCCGGGGACCGGCCCGTCTGGGCCGTACGCGACGATCCCCGGGGTACGAGGCTGGGGTCCCTGCTCCGCCGGACGGGACTTGACGAGGTGCCTCAGCTCTGGAACGTCCTGCGAGGCGAGATGAGCCTGGTCGGGCCGAGGCCCGAGCGCGAGGAGTTCGCCTCGGAATTCGCGAAGCGCCTTCCCGAATACCGCCGCCGCTTCGACGTCCTGCCGGGAATTACCGGCTACGCCCAAATCCATGGATGGCGCGGGGACACCTCGATCGAGGGACGATTGCGCCACGACCTGTACTACGTCCGGCGCCGCTCAGCGGCGCTGGATCTGTACATTCTGTTCGGGACGCTGGTCCACGCGTGGCGCCCGCACCCCCGCGACGGCGTTGGCGACTGAGGGTTTGGACGTCTCGCCGGCCACGACGGACAGCGCTTCAGCCCGATGGCTGTGCATGTGGAGCTTCAGCCGCTTCCGGTTGAGCACAACGTCGGTTTCCGGACCGGACATCCGGGCCTTCCGCCGAAGGTGGGCGCCCAGAACGCGGGCGGCCACGGTGTCACTGATCTGAACCGGTCCCAGTCTCAGGAAGACCTCGAGCCACCGCTTCCGCCTCCGGGTGCGGATCTCCGGGTAGCGGGATCGATGCCGGTCCGGCTGGAAGTTGGGGAACGCGCGAAAGACGAAGGGGTTGGTCCGGACGAAGGCATCGTAGATGTTTTTTCCATATACGGGCTTCAGCGAAGCGAGCTGATGGGCCGTGAACGCGTCCGTATCCGGCAACGGCAATGCGCGATCGCTGACGAGGTAGTTCAGACAGATCGTTCTCCGGAACCCTCGGACCTTCGCCCAGAGCGTCGTCACCCCCAGGACGAACCACAGGCGGCCGTCCTCCACCACCGCGAAGAGGTCGATGTCCTCGTCGGCCATGTTTTCGTGAGCCGTGGCTCCGGACAGGGCCACCATCCGGACGAAGGGGCACCCCGCGATGAACTCAAGGGCCGGCCAACGGCGCTCGAGCGCTTCCCGCGTCTTCCGCTCGCGCTCGAGCCGCGTCTCGACCATTGCTCCGGACCCGGTCACGTAATCGCCGGTGCGGGGGAGGCCGGCCGAGTGGATGGCTGAGGCGACATCGTCGAGGCTCGCCCGCACGGCGAAGAGCCGTTCGTGAATCTCCTCCGGAGTCAGCGGAAACCCGAAATGCGCGGCGTACCGGCACGTGGTTCGCACGGCCTGGAGGACTTCCCGCGGCCGGGCGGGCTCGGGTACGACGAAGCGCGTTCCGCCCGGGGTTTCGAGCGCCTCCCGGTACACTGCGCGGGTCGCGAGCGCAGTCCGATGCCAGGAGAATTCTTCGGATCTCCGGAATCCCCGGTCCACGAGGCGGTGCCGGAGTTGGGGATCCCGTGCCACGTCGGTCATGGCTTCGGCGATCGATGCCGGGTCTTCGGGGTCGACGAGCCGGGCGGCGTTCCCGGCAACCTCGCCGAGGGCCGTCGTCCGCGACGTGATCACGGGCGCTCCCGAAGCCATCGCCTCCAGTATCGGCATCCCGAAGCCTTCGAGCAGGGACGGATAGACGAAGGCCGTACTCTCGCCCATCAACCCGGCGACATCGGTCCGGGGAACGTAACCGATGAGACGAACCGCGGCATCGAGGCCCAGTCGCCGGACGATATGCCGGAGTTCGCGGCTCCCGAACCAAGACCGGCCGGCGATGACAAGGTCGAAGTCGCGGTGGAGACCCGTCGAGAATGCCTCGACCAGACGGACGAGGTTCTTTCGGGGGTCGATGTTTCCGACGTAGAGGAAGTAGGGGCGCTGGATTCGATAGCGGTTGCGGACGCCGGCCCTCTCCAGGGGGCCTGGCGGCCTGAAGACCGGGGATGGGGCCAGGGGTGTCACGCGGATCCGGTCCTCGGGAATGCCGAGGTGGGAGACGATCTGCCATTTCGAATATTCGGAGTTGGTGATGACGAGCCGCGCGCGACGGGCCGAACGCGGCACGAGCCGCCGCGTGTACTGGCGTTTCACGATCGGATGCCACCGGGCCTCGGCTTCGAGGCTCATGTCGTGGATCGTGATCACGTACCGATGGCGGTCGTGGGCCGGCGCGAGAAAGTTCGTGTAGTGGACCAGGTCGGGAGACTCAAGATCGAGCAGGCGCGGGAGGATGGCGTGGAGGTACACCGCGCGCGCCGGGAAGTGCCCGCTGGAGGCGAACGACACGCGGGCGCCGGGCTGGACGACGTCCGGCGAGAGCGGCCGATGCGAGAAGGCCCAGTATCGCTCCGGACCGTCCAGTTGGGCGAGCGCCCGGATCAGCTCCTGCGAATAGTATCCGACGCCGGATTTTTCCCCGTGGACAACCGTGGCGTCATACGCGATTTTCATGGGTGACCCGGCGCTCGGTCCGGCCCGGCTGGCTTCGGTGGACGGACGCGAGGTCGACCAGCGCGACGCCGATCCTGGCGACGAGGGCCTTCGCGGCCTCGATAGCGATCTTCACGTGCGGTCGCGGCGAACTTCGCCACATCCGGTCCACCGCCACTTCCTTCACCAGCCACCGGGCCGCGAACCAATAGTAGAGGCGAGGGTATTTGCCCCGGAACAGCAGCTTGTTCTGATTTCGGGCCGACCAGTTCTCGTCGACGATGAGACGGTCCTCGACCCGGCCGTAGAACTCCGTCCCCTTGATCGGGAACGCGACCGACGTGCCCACGACGTCGGGACGCGTCTCCTTCAGAAAATCGATCGTCATGCGGATGTCGGCCGTGGTCTCCTCCGGATATCCGAGCAGGATGAAGAACCCCGCTTCCATCCCCGCGGCGTGGGTTGCGCGCGCGGCCTCGCGCACCTGTTCGACGCGTGTGCCTTTTCGCATGCTGTCGAGGACCTTCTGCGATCCGGATTCCGCGCCGTACCAGATCCGGAAACAGCCGCTCGAGGCCAGGCCTTCGAGGATACCCGGATCGACGAGGTCCGCGCGGCTCAAGCATTCGAACCGGTGCGCGGCGCCGCGGCGCCGCACCTCCTCGAAGAAATCCAGCGTCCACTGCCGGTTGATGGTCAGGACATCGTCGGAGATCCAGAACATGTCCGGGGCGTACCGCTCGCGGAGCATCATCATCTCGTCGACGACGTCTTTGGGAGAACGCTGCCGGTGGGTGTGGCCGAATACCTCGGCCGAACACCAGGAACAGTGAAAGGGACAACCCCGCGCCGTGATCAGCGATAGGGCGCTCTCGCCGTGGTGGGATGTCCAGGCCCGGAAGTAGTCCTCCATCCGGAGGGAGTCCCGATCCGGCCAGGGGAGGGAATCGAGGTCGCGGATCGCGGGCCGTGGAGGAGTCCGGTGGATCTCGCCGTCCCTGCGGAAAATGATGCCGCGTATCGCATCGAGGTTCGGACGCTCCTCGCTCCGGAGAACGGGGATGAGCTCCTCGAGGGTGAGTTCGCCTTCGTTCGTCCCGATGACGTCGACGCCGTTGGCCAGGTACTGGTCGGCCCATTCCGACGCGTCCGGGCCGCCCACGACGACGTAGCGAACACCGGCGGCCTTGGCCATGCGGCTCAGCCGGAACACGTTCTCGCGGGTGATGATGTTCGCGTACAATCCGACGATCCGGGGCCGGATCCGGGCGAGCGCGGCGTCGAAGTCGTCGAAGTCCTGGAACGTCGCGTCGAAGACCTCCACGCCAAACCCCGCCCGCTTCAGGTATGCGGACAGGTAGAGGATTCCGAG
>CAZTTI010000112.1:0-3691 GCA_964615925.1 uncultured Solibacteraceae bacterium | reverse complement strand
GGATCGATGTAGACCGTCGTTTTCCCCGACCTACCAGGGGAGTTCGAAAGCCAATATTTCCTGAACGCGACGCCCCATTTCATCCGGGGAAACGGGCACCTCTTCAAACGTGACGATGCTCTCCGTCACGTAATGGTTGTAGATTCGAGAAAGAGTTCCGGCATCGGACAATCGAGCCGAGCGCACTGTCACGTTGTCGATTTCCCGCACGTTCATAGTCGCCGGAGTTTCCAAATCGCTCCGGCGAGCCGGAGTCCGGACTACTCCGGACCCCGCTGATAGCCCACCCGGTGACGGACGAGGAACGGCGCGGGAAGTCCGGGAGGCGGGGCCAGCGCCACATCCAAATCCGAGTATCCGGCGTTTTCGCCAACGAGGTTCAGCAGCAACACGTAATAGTTGGCGAGCCCGATTGCAGCGCGCTCGGCCGTGTCTATCGGGAGATGGAGACCGCCCGTCTGACGCGCGATTTCGTCGAACAGCGCGGATCCGGAGATGGAGTTGCCACCCTGCGCGACCGCGCCGGTGACGGGCTCCGAACTCAGAATGAATACGGGAAAACCTTCGCCCGCGACCAACGCCCGGATTTCCTCCGGGGTGAACGCTTCATCGGTGTCGCCGAGAATCAGCACGGCTTTCCGCTGCCCGGCCTGTGATCTCAAGGTTGCGAACGCTTGCTGCAGGCCGTCGATGACGGTTCCGCCTCCATCGACGACGAGAGGAAAAGGCGACAAGCGACTTCCCAAACCCCGGTTGACGTCCATCAGGGCGGCGATCGAACGGCTGTTGGTCTGTAACGGGATCACGGCCAACTGAAGCGGTTCGTCGACCGGCACCAGCCCCGAAACCGCGTACTCAACGCCGTTCACGGAGGCGACGAACTGATCGGGCTCGAGGCGCGTGACGAACCGCCCCATATTGTCCGTGACGATCGCCGGGATGCTGAGCCGATTCCCCGCGTCCTGGGCGCAAAGCGAAGATGCGCTTGCCAACGTCATCAACGCGGTCAGTGCTATCGTGGACGGTCGTTTCATCTCAAAGCCTCCTCCAATCGGCTGGATGCCGCTTGCAGGGCTATCGCGACTCATTGTGTCGCGAAAATGAGTCACGACCAAGAAATAGCCATGAGCCGATCGCCCCGCAGAAAGCTCCTCCGCCGCGTGATCCCCGCCGCCCTCATCTTCGGCGTCCTCTTGGCGGGATGGGCGTTGGTTATCGAACCCGCCGGGTTCCGAACACGCGACGAGGTCGTCCTCGTTCCCACTTGGCCTCTGCCTTGCGACGGACTTCGCATCGCGGTTCTCGCGGACCTGCATGTGGGCTCGCCGTATAAGGGCCTCGCGACCCTCGAGGACATCGTCTCAAAGGTGAACGCTGTCGGACCCGATTTGGTCTTGCTTCCCGGGGATTTCGTGATTCAGGGCGTGCTCGGCGGGACGTTCGTCCCGCCCGAAGACGCGGCCAGAGTGTTGTCCCGCTTGGATGCCCCGGCCGGCGTTTTCGCCGTCCTCGGCAATCACGATTGGTGGTTCGACCGTCAACGCGTCGAGAGCGCTTTCGTGGACCATGGGATCCGGGTTCTGGAAGACGCCTCCGAGGCGATTCGGTCCGGCGATTGCACCCTGCGGCTGGTGGGAATCAGCGACTATTGGGAAGGACCCCACGATGTCGACCGAGCGCTGGAGAACGTGGCCCCCGGCGAAGCCATTCTTGCGTTCACGCACAACCCGGACATCTTTCCCCAACTGCCTTCACGCATCGCCTTGACCATTGCGGGCCACACGCACGGCGGTCAGGTGTACATTCCCGGAATCGGGCGGCCGATCGTGCCCTCCGACTACGGGGAACGGTTGGCGATTGGCCATATCGAGGAAAATGGCAAACACCTGTTTGTCAGCCCCGGGGTGGGAACCAGCATCATCCCGGTGCGATTCCTGGTTCCTCCCGAGGCGACGATCCTCGAAGTCCGGCGCGGGAACTGATTCCCGTCGTACTTTCCGGTTCTGTGCGATGCCGTGTCACCAGGATGACTGTGATATGAAGATTGACTTCGGCACAGACGCGCTTCGACGGCGCGCCGAACGACAAGCCGATCTTCACCTGCAAGCAGACTGAGCCACGGGCCGAACATGCTCCGCGACCTCCGCTACGCCGCCCGCCAACTCCTCGGTAGCAAGGGCTGGACCGTCGTCATTCTCCTTTCCCTGGCCCTCGGCATCGGTGCGAACACGACGCTGTTCTCGGCCGTTTCCCCCTTCGCGATGCGGCTTCCACTTCGCCGGGCCCTCCAGTTGAACCCGATGGCCGCGTTGCGTTACGAGTAAGCCATGGCGACCAACTCCACGATCGAATGGACGGAAACCACGTGGAACCCCGTCACAGGGTGCGCCAAGATCAGTCCCGGTTGCGACCACTGCTACGCGATCCGAGAGGCGCACCGGTTGGCCGGCAATCCGAACGCGGCCGTGCGCCGGGCTTACGGCGGCACAACGCTCCGACTGAACGGCCGGACCAACTGGTCCGGCGTCCTCCAGACGATCGACGAACGGCTGGAGCAACCCTTCCGCTGGAGGAAACCACGCCGGATCTTCGTCAACAGCATGAGCGATCTGTTCCATGAGGACGTGCCCGTCTCGTTCATCCGGGCGGTGGCCGATGTGATGAAGACGGCACACTGGCATACGTACCAGGTCCTGACCAAGCGGCCCGAGCGCATGCGCGCTTTCCTCGACTCCGATCTCGACGTCCACGCGCAACTCGAACACATCTGGTGGGGCGTGAGCGTCGAAAACCGCCGTCACGGCCTCCCGCGAATCGACGAACTCCGCGAGTCGCGAGCAGCCGTACGCTTTCTGTCCATTGAGCCGCTTCTCGAAGATCTCGGACTCATCGATCTCGACGGTATCCACTGGGTCATCGTGGGTGGAGAGAGCGGGCCGGGGGCCCGTCCGATGCAACCGGCGTGGGTGGAATCGATCCGGGATCAGTGCAAAGCGGCGAACGTGCCGTTTTTCTTCAAGCAGTGGGGCACGTATGGACCAAGGGACGGCCGGATCGAGCGTCTTGGCAAGAGGGCAGCCGGACGATTGCTCGACGGACGGACGTGGGACGAGTTTCCCAAGGCGATATAAATGGGGACAGTGAGCAATTGCGCGGGCTCTCTTCCGAATCAGGGCGAATCGAGGAGGACGATTTCCGCTCCCCATTCTCAATCTCCTGATTCCCGCGTGGCCGGGTGTTAAGGTTGGCCTCGCCCTTCCTTTCGTCGTGCGGGTCCTTCGACCGTCAGCGGAACCCTACCCTTCGAAAGCATGAGACGTGCACGGATCACGATCCCAGGCGTGGCGCACCATGTCACCCAACGCGGCAACCGCCGCGCGGATGTCTTTCTTGATGCCGAGGACCGGCATCTCTATCTGGAACTTCTGCGCGAGTACTCCTCCCGCCACCAATTGCGTATCTGGGCCTACGCACTCATGCCCAATCACACACACCTCATCGTCATGCCGAACACACATTCCGCGCTTTCCGCCGCGTTGCGGGATACACATGCCGCCTACGCCAGCATGTTCAACCGAAAGCACGACCTCAACGGATACCTCTGGCAAGCCCGCTTCTATTCGTGCGTCCTCGACGAGGCGCATCTCTATCACGCCGTCGGGCACGTCGCGTCCCATCCCGAGTAGGGGCA
>CAZTTI010000111.1:0-6208 GCA_964615925.1 uncultured Solibacteraceae bacterium | reverse complement strand
TTCGGTCACATCGAGGGTCGCGCCGGGCGCGGCGAGCCGGGACATCGCGGGTGCCAACCCCGGCAGGCCGGTGAACGGCACGGAGTTCTCCCGGAGATAATCCATCGCTTCGGCGATGAGCCGATGCCTCTCCTCGACGAGTCCGGTAACCGTCCCAGGGAGAACGGCCTCGAGGCGAGCGCGGCCGAAGTCGCTCGAAACGTAACGGGCGATTAATTCCCGGAGCGAGCCAAACTCCAGGGCGTCGAGAGAGAACGCCTCCATCGAATCCGGACTCGAAATCGATCGGTCGCTCACAAGCGGCTCACAAGCGGCTCACAAGCGATTGATGAGGCCGGCGACGACGCCGGCGCCGTAGCCGTTGTCGATGTTGACCACGGTCACGTTGGAAGCGCAGGAATTGAGCATCCCGAGCAACGCGGCGACCCCCCCGAAACTCGCGCCGTATCCCACACTGGTGGGGACGGCGATGACGGGGACAGAGACCAGGCCGCCCACGACGCTCGGGAGGACGCCTTCCATCCCCGCTACCACGATCACCACCCGAGCGTCGACCAGGCGGTCCCGCCTTCCGAGCAGGCGATGCAGGCCAGCCACGCCGACATCGTAGAGAGACTCTGCAGGACTCCCCATCACTTCGAGCGTCACGAGAGCCTCTTCGGCGACCGGGATATCGGAAGTCCCGGCCGACACGACGGCGACGACACCTTTTCCGCGGATCGTCGTGTCCCGGATGACGGACACGGCCCGGGATCGTTCGTGGAATCGCGCCGACGGATCCATTGACCGGATCCGCGACGCGACCCCCGCGTGTGTCCGCGTCACCAGGATGTTGTGTCCGCGGGGAATCATGGACTCGACGATGCGGACGATCTCCTGATCGGTTTTCCCGGCGCCGAACACCACTTCCGGAAAACCCTGACGCACGACTCGATGATGATCCACGTTCGCGAAGTCGAGGTCCTCGAAAGGAAACGACCGGAATCGCTCGACGGCATCGTCGAGGTTCAGGTCGCCACTCGCGTAACCGTCGAGGATGCGCTTGATCTCGCCTTCGGTCATCGCCACCGATTATACGGGCCGCGGTCCGGCGGAATTGGCGAGAAGTACGCCCCCCGGCTACCGGCGCATGGCCGGTTCCGATACCATAGTGCTGCGATGCAGATGTGGTCCCGGCTTCGGACAACGCTTGAAATGATCAAGTTCGAGCACACCGTGTTCGCGCTGCCGTTCGCCCTGATCTCGACGTTGCTGGCCGCCGAGGGCCTGCCGAGCGCCCGGGAGGCGTTCTGGATCCTGGTGGCGATGGTCGGTGCCCGAAGCGCCGCAATGACGTTCAACCGGATCGTCGACTTGAAGTTCGACGCTTTGAATCCGAGAACGGCGAAGCGCGCGCTGCCGGCCGGAGACCTGTCGGTGGGCTTCGCGATCGGTTTCACGGTGATCGCGTCGGCAAGCTTCGTTCTTGCAGCCGGGATGCTGAACCCCCTCTGCCTCGTTCTCTCGATTCCGACGCTCGCGATCCTGTTCGCGTATTCGTACACGAAACGGTTCACCCCGCTCGGCCATCTCGTTCTGGGATTCGCCATCGGCCTGGCCCCGCTCGGCGCGTGGATCGCCATCCGCGGGGAGTTCGCCCTGGTTCCCCTGCTCCTGACCGGTGTGGTCACGCTCTGGATCGGCGGGTTCGACATCATCTACGCGTGCCAGGATGCCGCCTTCGACCGCGGAGCGCGCTTGTTCTCGATGCCGGCCAACTGGGGGCTTCGGGCCGCGCTCGCTGTTTCGAGCGGCTTGCACGTGGGAGCCGTCGGCCTGCTCGTCGCGGTCGCATTCGTGAGCGGCCTCGGCGCAATCGGGTACGCGGGGATCGCGATTGTTGCCGGGATCCTGTTCTGGGAGCACCGGATCGTCGCGCCCGACGACCTCAGCCGGGTCGATGTCGCATTCTTCAATCTCAACGGATACGTCGGCGTCCTGCTCCTGGCGGCAGTGGCGACCGATGTCCTCCTCCTGCGACCATGAGGAATCCATTGATTCTCCATCGACTCCGAATCACCGGGGCACTCCTGGCCTGTCTCGGGCTCGCCACCGGAATCGTATTCTCGGGAGCCCGGCCCCTCGAACGGGAACCGCTGGCCGAATACCGCGAGCGGCGCGAACGGCTCGCCGAGGCGCTGGGAGGCGTTGTTGTCCTATTCGCCGCGCCCGTCAACGACCTGGTCGAGTTCCAGCAGGACGACAACTTCTACTACCTGACCGGATTCGACGAGCCCGAAGCGATCCTGATGCTCGACTCGAACGGGGATTCCATGACCGAGTCGTTGTTCCTTCCTCCTCGCGATCTCGATGAAGAACGATGGACCGGTGAAAAGCTGGGCCCCGGCGACGAGGCCGCCACCCGGATCGGGGTCGAGCGCGTGCTGGACGTTGGGGAATTCGAACGCCGATTGCGCGACGCGGCCGATGGCACGGAAAACGTGTTCACCCAGGCCAGCGACGACGAAGCAATCGCCCGGATCCGGGGGATTCTTCCGGACACGCAGCCGGGCGACATCCAGGGGGCGATCTCGCGGCTGCGCCTGGTCAAGGCGCCGACCGAGATTGCGTTGATCGAAAAAGCCGTCGACATCACGCTGGCCGCGCACCGGGCGGCCGCAGCCGCCATCGCCCCGGAGGCATGGGAGTATCAGGCCGAGGCGGCGATCGAATATGAATTTCGCTGGAACGGCGCCGAGAGGCCGGCCTTTCCGTCCATCGTGGGTTCGGGACCGTTTTCGACGATCTTGCACTACGACCGGAACTCCCGTCAGATGCAGGACGGCGATCTCGTCGTCGTCGACATCGGGGCCGAATACAGCGGATACGCGGCCGACGTCACGCGCACCTACCCGGTCAACGGACGGTTCAGCAACCGTCAACGCGAGATCTACGAGATCGTCCTCGGCGCGCAGAAGGCAGCCCTCGCCCGGGTCCGGCCGGGAGCGACGCTCAGCTCCGGCCCGGACAGTGTTCACGCGGCAGCCCGCGACTACATCAACTCCCGGGGGTACGGCGAATACTTCATCCACGGCACGAGCCACTATTTGGGCCTCTACGTTCACGATGTCGGCTCCACCGGGACGCCGCTCGAACCCAATATGGTCCTGACCGTCGAGCCGGGGATCTACATACCGGAGGAAAACATCGGCGTGCGCATCGAGGACGATGTCGTCGTCACCGAAAACGGCTATCGAATGCTCTCCGACTTCCCGCGCGAAGTGGACGAAATCGAAGCCCTCATGGCGGAAAGGCGGACGTCTCCATAGATGATCATTGCAACCGAGTTGCGGCGGGGCACGCTCATCAGGATGGGCAACGACCTGTTCCGCGTCGTCGATTTCCGGCACCTGACGCCCGGCAAGGGCAAGGGCCACATGCAGACCAAGCTCAAGAACCTTCGCTCGGGTGCCATCGTGGATCACCGGTTTCGTTCCGACGAGACCCTGGAACGGGCCGTCCTGGACAACCGCTCCATGCAGTACCTCTATCGCGAAGGAGAGGACCACTGCTTCATGGACACCGAGTCCTTCGAACAGATCCATTTCAACGAGGAGCTGCTCGGGGACGCCCTGAGCTACCTGACCGCGAACTCCGTGATCGAAGTGGAGTTCTATGAAGACCGCCCGGTGGGTATTCAGCTGCCGGCGACGGTCGACCTGAAGGTCATCGAGACCGAGCCCGGGATGCCGTCGGCCACGGCTTCCAGTGTCCAGAAGCCGGCGACGACCGAAACGGGACTCGTCGTCCAGGTCCCACACTTCGTTTCCGAGGGCGAAACGATTCGCGTGGACACCGCGGAGGGAAAATACGTGGAGCGCGTCCGGGCGTGAGATCCTTTCCCCTTCGGCGGCGCCCCGTTACAATAGGCGTTGCTCATGAAACCGAACGCCGCGATTCTGACCGTGCTGCTTGCTCTCCCGCTTCCCCTCGCGGCGTGGCCCGACGACGCGCGGTCCGATATCTTCACGCACGCTTCGGGAACGCTTCCGAAGCCGCTCGCACGGCTGCTCACGGACATGGAATCGGTCCTGGATGAACCGTGCCAGTCGCGCGATCCGGCGAATCTGGAGGCGGCCGCCCGCGCCGCAGTCCTCGAACTGACCAGCCCGAACGGCGACCTCGAACGGGCGACGGCCTACCTCCGGGAAAGCGGCTGTGCCGCCGCCGCATTGAACGACCCGGAGAACGCGGCCGTCCATTCCCTAGTCAGCGCCCAGAAGAACCGGTTTGCGGTCGTGTTCTACGGCTGGCATCCCCTGGCCCGCGCAGGCGATCTTTCGTCCTACCGTGCCGTGCGCAGTGAAGAGCACGGACGGTTGATGGATCGATTCGGCCGGAGCGGGGAGTTGCCGAGTCTTTCCGACCAGGTGGAGTTGTCGCCGGAGTTCGGGCTCGCCTCCATCGCCTTCTCCCACGCCGTGACCGACGTGGCCAACGTGTGGCTCTATATCTGGACCGCCGCCAACGGGGCACGATAGCCACCCCCAACCACCGAGAACGAAAGGGTCATATTGAAACGAGTTGAACGCGCGCTGCTCAGCGTCTTCGACAAGACCGGCATCACCGAGTTCGCCCGGGGACTGGCCGATCTCGGCGTGGAGATCGTCTCCACGGGGAGCACGGCCAAGCTCATCGCTTCGGCAGGGATCGTGGTTCGCGAAGTCGCCGACGTGACCGGCTTTCCGGAAATGCTGGATGGACGCGTGAAGACGCTCGACCCGCACGTTCACGCCGGCATTCTCGCCCGCCGCTCCAATCCCGAACACATGGAGCAGATTGCGGCGCACGAGATCGATACCATCGATCTGGTGGTCGTCAACCTCTACCCCTTCGGAGATACGATCCGGCGCGCCGGTGTCGGATTCGAGGAAGTTATCGAGAACATCGACATCGGGGGACCGACGCTCGTTCGCGCCGCCGCAAAGAACTTCCACGACGTGGGCGTGGTGACCGATCCCGCCGAGTACGAACCCATCCTCGAAGAACTCGGTACGAACGACGGAAAGCTTTCCCCGGGGCGGCTCTTCCAACTTGCCCAGGACGCGTTCGCGCATACGGCCCGCTACGACGGTCAGATCGCTCAATACCTCTCCGGAGTCCTCAGAGTAGGAGAGGAGTACCAATTGCCCGACCTCGGCGCTTTTCCACCCCGCCTCTTCATGAACTTCGAGAAGGTCGTCGAGCCCCGGTACGGGGAGAACCCGCACCAGGGAGCCGCGTTCTACCGTTGGGGGTCTGAAACCCCACACGGCCTGGCGGCGATGCGGCAACTCCAGGGCAAGGAACTTTCGTTCAACAACCTGGCCGACCTCGCCGCGGCCGGGGCCCTGGTGGGGGAATTCGACGAACCCGCCGTCGCGATCATCAAGCACACCAATCCGTGCGGCGTGGCAGTGGGACGGACGCTCTCCGACGCTTACGTCAAGGCGTATGAAGCCGATCCGGTCTCGGCCTTCGGATCCGTCATCGCCGTCAATCAGCCACTCGACGCGGCCACGGCCGCGGAGATGGCCAAATTGTTCGTCGAGGCGATCGTTGCCCCGGAAGTCGAACAGGCCGCGGCCAGGATCCTGGCCGCGCGGGAGAACCTCCGCGTCGTCGAACTCGGTGAAAGGGCGGTGCCGACGGGCCTTCCGAACATGGAGTTCCGGAAAATTCCGGGTGGAATCCTCGTTCAGGACGCGGACGTCTCCGATGAACTCCGCGCCGGCGAATCGAAGCTGGTCACTCCGAGACAACCTTCGGTCGAAGAGTGGCGCGACCTCTGGTTCGCCTGGAGCGTTTGCCGGCACGTGAAATCGAATGCCATCGTCCTGGCTCGCGAAGGGCGCACTTGCGGGGTCGGAGCCGGACAGATGAGCCGCGTCGACGCTGTCAGGATCGCCGTCGAGAAGGCTGGTGAAGGAGCCCGGGGAGCCGTCCTGGCGTCCGACGCGTTCTTCCCGTTCCGGGATGGCATCGACGAGGCGGCACGCGCGGGCGTTCGCGCCATCATCCAGCCCGGAGGTTCGAAGCGTGACGAAGAGGTCATTCGGGCCGCGGAAGAGCACGGGATCTCGATGGTGCTCACCGGAATTCGCCACTTTCGCCACTAGGGCGGCGACGGCCAGGAGAGGGTTCTTGCTGAAAGCCCGTCCGGATGACCCTATAATGAAGGAAAATCCTT
>CAZTTI010000110.1:0-4041 GCA_964615925.1 uncultured Solibacteraceae bacterium | reverse complement strand
GGGGTGGAGATGGTGATGCCGGGAGACAACGTGAGCGTGACGATCGATCTGATCACGCCGGTGGCGCTGGAGAAGGGCCTCCGTTTCGCCATCCGCGAGGGCGGCCGGACCGTCGGCGCCGGCTCCGTCACCGACATCGTGCAATGATTGCGAAAGCCGGCACCGACACCGGCATCGTGGAATAAGTTGCTGTAAGAACAATAAGA
Organism: uncultured Solibacteraceae bacterium; assembly: GCA_964615925.1. GTDB lineage: Bacteria > Acidobacteriota > Terriglobia > 20CM-2-55-15 > 20CM-2-55-15 > JAJEDW01. The sequence goes on along the minus strand of CAZTTI010000110.1, from coordinate 3,835 downwards.
TAGCGAGGCTGGCCCATGCGGGACAACATCATCCTTCAGTGCACCGACTGCAAGGAACGCAACTATACCGGGACCCGGAACAAGAAGAAGCAGACCGAACGGCTGGAAACGAAGAAATTTTGCCCCCGGTGCCGGCACCATACGGTCCATCGCGAGACGAAGTAGCTGAATTTCTGTTACACTGGCAGACTTTCGGCTTTTCCGTCGTAGGCCAGTAGCTCCAATTGGTAGAGCGCCGGTCTCCAAAACCGGATGCTGGGGGTTCGAGTCCCTCCTGGCCTGCCTTGAGATGACCTGACCGTGGGTCAGTTCGGAGAGAGTGTTCGAATGAGAGCGAGGGAATGAACCCCACAGAAAAGGTTCGAAACTGGACGCAGAAGACGACCGAATTCTACGGCGAAGTTCGCGGCGAGATGCGGAAGGTGTCCTGGCCCGGTCGCGACGAGGTCGTGGGAACGACGATCGTCGTCCTCGTGGCCGTTCTTTTTTTCGGAGTCTTCCTGGGCTCCGTCGACTACGTCCTGGGACAGGGGTTCACCGGACTGATCTCGATGTTTGCTGGAGGCTGACCCGGCGTTGGGAAAAAACTGGTACATCATTCACACCTATTCCGGTTTCGAGCGGAAGGTTGCGGAGAGCCTGCGTTCGCGCGTAGCCGCGTTCGGCCTTGAGGATCAGATCTCGAACGTTCTGATTCCGACCGAAGAAGTCATCGAGGTCAAAGGCGGGAAGCGCGTGGTTTCCCAGAAGATGTTCTATCCGGGTTACGTCCTCGTCGAGATGACGACGACCGACGGCGGTGGGCCCAGCGACGACGCCTGGCACCTGGTCAAGGACACGCCGCGCGTCACGGGGTTCGTGGGCACGGGTTCTTCTCCGACGCCGCTGTCCGAAGACGAGGTGCAACAGATCGTCTATCGCGTCGAGACCGCTGCCGCGGATCGGCCGAAGCCGAAGCTGACGTTTGACAGTGGCGAGACCGTCAAGATCATCGACGGGCCGTTCAACAGTTTCAGTGGCATCGTCGACGAGGTCAATGACGACCGGAACACGCTCAAGGTCATGGTCACGATCTTCGGCCGGTCGACTCCGGTCGAGTTGGATTTCCTGCAGGTCGAGAAGACATAATCCCGGACCCTTTTCCGGGAGTCGAAAGTGGAGAGCACAGAAAGCAATGGCTAAGAAAGTCATCGGGATGATCAAGCTTCAAATCCCGGCCGGCAAGGCGACCCCGGCCCCACCGGTCGGGCCCGCACTCGGTCAGCACGGCGTGGCCATCATGGATTTCTGCAAGGCGTTCAACGCGAGGACTTCAGACAAGGACTCCGAAGGATTGATCATTCCCGTCGTCATCACGGTCTACGCCGACAGGTCGTTCAGTTTCATCACGAAAACGCCTCCCGCGGCGGTCCTGTTGAAAAGATCGGCTGGACTGGCCAAGGGGTCCGGCGAGCCGAACAAGAACAAGGTCGGGCAGGTTTCCCAGAAGCAGGTGGAGGAAATCGCAAAGATCAAAATGCCCGATCTCAACGCTGCGAGTCTCGAAGCGGCCGTTCAGATCATCAAAGGAACGGCCCGGAGCATGGGGCTCGAGGTCGTCGGGTAGTCGGGGACACAAGAACCGCCGGGAGGCGGACCATGGCGAAACTCACGAAGAACTACAAGAAGGCCGCGGAGCAGATCGAAGCGCGGCTCTACGAAATGAGCGAGGCGATCCAGACGCTCCAGAATGTCCGATTCGCGAAGTTCGACGAGACGATGGAGCTTCACATGCGGTTGGGAGTGGATCCCAAACACGCCGACCAGATGGTCCGCGGGACCGTTGTCCTTCCCAACGGACTCGGGAAGTCGAAGACCGTTTGTGTGATCGCGTCCGGCGAGAAAATTCGCGAAGCGACCGAAGCCGGCGCGGAACACGTCGGCGGCGAGGACCTTGTCGAGAAGATTCAGGGTGGTTGGACCGATTTCGACGCCTGCATCGCGACCCCGGACATGATGAAGTCGGTCGGAAAGCTCGGGCGTGTGTTGGGCCCGCGCGGCCTCATGCCCAATCCCAAGACGGGGACCGTGACGTTCGACGTCGCCAAGGCGATCGAGGAGGTCAAGGCCGGAAAGGTGGAGTTCCGCGTGGACAAGACCGGGGTCATCCACGCACCTTTCGGAAAGGTTTCGTTCGATCATTCGAAACTGTTGGAGAACGCCAACCTCCTGACCGACACCATCGTTAAGGCCCGGCCTTCCGCGGTGAAAGGCAAATATGTGAAATCGATCACCGTGGCGACGACGATGAGCCCGGGAATCGATATCGATCCGGCGTCAGTGGCCGCGCGGGTGTAGTGGGCGGCCCTGGGGTTGGACGCGTGGGTCTGGCTGGACTCGAGGACGACAGATGAAGTCGAAAAAGCAGAAGAACGATGAGGTCGAGTTCCTGAAGGGCGAGTTCACCGGGGTCACGAATATGGTGGTCGTCCAGTACAAGGGCCTGAGCGTCGAGAACGACACGCTCCTTCGGAACAAGGTCCGCCAATCGGGCAGCAAGTACCGCGTGATCCAGAACAGGTTGGCGAACATCGCGGCCGAAGGCACTCCCGTCGACCAGCTTCGCGATTCCTTCTCGGGTCCGACGGCGGTCGCCTACAACAGTGGGGATCCGGTGGCCCTGGCCAAAGCCTTGTCCGACTATGCCAAGGAGAATCCGATCTTCGAATTCAAGTCCGGCATGGTGGACGGTCGTGTGGTCGACATTTCGACGTTGGCCGAGATCGCGGCGCTGCCGTCGCACGAGGAGTTGCTGGCCAAGCTCATGTTCCTCATCAACGCGCCGGCTCAGAGGATGGCGACGGCCTTGAACGCCGTGGCGCGCAACCTCGCCGTTGCATTGGGCCAGGCAGTGGAGGCGAAGCAGTTTTCGGAATAGGGATCGGCGGACCGATCGCATGAACATCACACGACGGAGTGGGATGCGCACTGTTTCTTAGTAGCAAGGGGATTAGGAGAACGTCATGTCGGAAAAAATAGCGAGCATCATCGAGGATATCAAGGGGCTCTCTCTCCTTGAGGCGTCCGAACTGGTGAAGGGGATCGAGGAAGCGTTCGGCGTGAGTGCCGCAGCCGCCACAATGGCGGTTGCCGGCGCGCCGGCGGGGGGAGGCGCTGCCGCCGCCGAGGAAGAAAAGACGGAGTTCGATGTTGTTCTGACCGGGATCGGAAGCAACAAGATCGCTGTCATCAAGGTCGTTCGCGAGCTGACGAGCCTGGGCCTGAAGGAAGCGAAAGAGTTGGTGGAGTCGGCGCCCAAGGCCGTGAAAGAAGGCGTGAACAAGGACGAAGCCGAAGCGATGAAGAAGAAGTTCGAGGAAGCTGGCGCGACGGCCGAAATCAAGTAGGTCGTCAGGGACGACACTCGAAGCCGCAAGGCGCGGGGAAAGCATCCATCAATCTGAGCCATTCTTTCCGGTGCACGCCGCCGGTGAGACGAGACCTGTCGATCAGGTTTCGGCGGGAATTCTCCCAAGGCCGAAGCCGCGCGCCGGGGTCCGCGCGCGGCGCCGGCCATCTGGCGTTTCCGGTAAGTTTCGATTCCCTCATTCCGCGTTCGTCATCATCTTTCCGTGACAGGAGTTTAGTCGATGGCTGATACCCAAACGAGAACGGTTCGCGAGCGGGTCAATTTTTCGAAAATCAAGACGGCGATCCAGATCCCGAACCTCATCGAGGTACAGAAGAAGTCGTACGAGCGATTCCTCCAGATGAATATGCTGCCGGAGGAGCGCGAAGACACCGGGCTCGAAGCCGTGTTCAAATCCGTCTTTCCGATCTCGGACTTCCGCGGCGT
>CAZTTI010000109.1:0-3655 GCA_964615925.1 uncultured Solibacteraceae bacterium | reverse complement strand
GGGGTGGAGATGGTGATGCCGGGAGACAACGTGAGCGTGACGATCGATCTGATCACGCCGGTGGCGCTGGAGAAGGGCCTCCGTTTCGCCATCCGCGAGGGCGGCCGGACCGTCGGCGCCGGCTCCGTCACCGACATCGTGGAATAGGCGGATTAAACGACATGCTTAACGAAAAGATCCGCATCCGTTTGAAGGCCTACGATTCCAGGATCCTGGATCAGTCGTCTTCGGAGATCGTCGACACGGCGAAGCGAACCGGAGCCCGCGTTGCGGGTCCGATTCCACTGCCGACAGTCATCAACAAATACACCGTCCTGAGGTCTCCGCACGTCGACAAGAAGTCGCGGGAGCAGTTCGAGATCCGGACGCACAAGAGGCTCCTGGACATTCTCGAACCGACGCCGCAGACCGTCGACGCTTTGATGAAGCTCGACCTGCCTGCTGGTGTCGACGTCGAGATCAAGGCCTTCGGCCGCGAACACGCGAAGTAGCCGTAGCGGGAAGGCAGGGTATAAACGATGGTCGATGGACTTCTTGGAAAGAAAGTGGGCATGACGCAGGTGCTTGCCGACAATGGCTTGGCCGTGCCGGTTACCGTGATCCAGGCAGGGCCTTGTGTCGTCGTCCAGCGGAAGACCGTCGAGAAAGACGGCTACGACGCCGTCCAACTCGGATTGGTCGAGTTCGTGAAGGAAAAGAACGTCACGAAGCCGATGAAGGGGCACTTCAAGAAGGCGGATGCGCCTCCCCTGCGGTTCTTGCGCGAAGTTGGCGTCCGAAAGGGTGCCGAGGACGGCAACGGGGTCAAGGCCGGAGATCGCATTCAGGTCGGTATATTCCGCCCGGACGAACGGGTCACCATCGTCGGAACGAGCAAGGGGCGGGGATACGCCGGAGTGATCAAGCGGCACGGATTCAGCGGCGGCCGCGCGACCCATGGTTCGATGTTTCATAGGGCTCCGGGATCAATTGGCCAGTCCGCGTATCCATCGCGAGTCCTGAAGGGGACTCGTATGCCCGGGCAGATGGGCAACAGCCGGGTAACGGTCCGGGGTGTCCAGGTGTACGGTGTGGACGAAGAACGCAACCTCCTCTTGCTCCGCGGTGCGGTTCCCGGTCCCAACGGTGGATACGTCGTGATTCGAAAGGGGCGGAGATAGCCGGACGGGCGAGGATCGAATGCCGAAGATCGAAGTAAAGAATCTGCTAAACGAGGTCGTCGGGACGCTGAATCTCTCCGAAGAGATCTTCGAAGCTCCCGTGAACGAAGGCCTGCTCCACGATGCCGTTCGCCAATACCGTGCCTCCCACCGGTCGGGAACGCACGCGACGAAGACCCGGGGCGAGGTTCAGGGAAGCGGAAAGAAGCCCTGGAGACAGAAGGGTACCAGACGCGCGCGCGTTGGGGAAATCCGGAATCCTCTGTGGCGGAAGGGCGGAACCGTATTCGGGCCGCAGCCTCGCGACTACGAATACCACCTTCCGAAAAAGATGTTCCGAGCGGCTCTGAAGTCGGCGCTCAGCGCGAAGTTCAGGGATGGGGAGTTGAGCGTCGTTTCGGACCTCGACCTCGCCAGCCACCACACGAAGGCGTTTGCGGAAGTTCTCGGCAAGCTCGGCCTCGGCCGCAAGGTCCTGCTCGTCGACCCGAGCGACAACCCGAACCTCCGTCTTGCTTCCCGGAATCTCGTGGACGCGCGTTTGATTTCGAGCCTTCAGATCACGCCCTACCGGTTGCTGGATTCCCGGCATGTCGTGTTCACCCGGGCCGCGATCGAAGCTCTCGAAGGCAATCTGGCGCTCGAAGAAAATCCGGCGCTCGAAGAAAATCCGGCGAAGGAGGCGCTCGATAAATGAACACGCTCTACGATGTCATTCGTCGGCCGGTGATCACCGAGAAAGGCCTCAACCTCAAGGATCACGAGCGCACACTCTGCTTCGAGGTCGCCTCCGAAACCAGCAAGCAGGAGGTCAAGCAGGCGGTCGAGCGTATCTTCAAGGTCAAGGTCGACCATGTGCGCACCATGGTCGTGCGCGGCAAGTATCGACGACGCGGCAAGTTCGGCGGATACCAGCCAACATGGAAGAAGGCGTACGTCACGCTCGAAGAAGGCGAGAAGATGATCGAGTATGGGGAGGATATCTGACGATGGGTATCAAGAAATTCAAGCCCACCCCCATGTCGCGGCGGTTTCAGGAGGTCGTCGACTACAAGAACGAGATCACGGCCGACAAGCCGCACAAGCCCCTGCTCGAACCGAAACAACGAATCAGTGGGCGGAACAACTATGGCCGCATCACGATTCGCCACCGGGGAGGCGGGAGCAAGAGACAGTACCGGGTCATCGACTTCAAGCGGGAGAAGACCGGCGTTCCCGCGAAGGTCGCATCAATCGAGTACGATCCCAACCGCTCCGCCTTCATCGCCCTGCTCGCGTATGCCGACGGCGAGAAACGGTACATTCTGCAGCCGGTTGGCCTGAAGGTAGGGATGAAGGTCGAGTCCGGGCCCGACGCGGATATCCTTGTCGGGAACGCCTTGCCACTGAAGAACATTCCGCTGGGAACCACGATCCACAACATCGAACTTCGCCCGGGGAAGGGTGCGCAGATGGTCCGTTCGGCGGGAAGCGCCGCGCAGTTGGTAGCGAAGGAAGGGAAATACGCTCAGATCAAGCTGCCTTCCGGTGAGGTTCGTCTCGTCGTCGTCGACTGCATGGCCACGGTCGGCCAGGTTGGCAATCTGGACCACGAAAATGCGAGTCTCGGAAAGGCCGGCCGTACGCGGCATCGTGGAGTGCGCCCCACGGTGCGCGGCGTGGTGATGAATCCCGTGGACCATCCCCACGGCGGCGGTGAAGGTCGCGTGAAAGGCAACAACCCGATGACGCCGTGGGGGAAACCCACCTTGGGATATCGGACGCGAAACAACAAGCGAACCGACAAGTTCATCGTTAAACGAAAGAAGAAGTAGTACCAAACAGTAGCACTGGGGAGACCGACGACCGGAAATGGCACGATCAGTCAAAAAGGGTTATTTCATCGATTCTCATCTGGAGAAAGCGATCGCCGAACTCAATGCGCGGAGCGAGAAGAAGGTTCACAAGACCTGGTCGCGCCGGTCGACGATCACTCCCGAGATGGTGGGGCACACGATTGCCGTTCACAACGGCAAGAAATTCATCCCGGTGTACGTCACCGAGAACATGGTCGGTCACAAGCTCGGAGAGTTTGCCCCTACCCGGACGTTCCGGGGACACGCCGCGGGCAAGGCCGTGGCGGCGCGCTGAGGTGTCGGGGTAGCGGAGGCGAGGGAAACGAGGATGGTATCGAAGGCAACGGCCAAGTTCATTCGCATGTCGCCCCAGAAGGCGCGCCTTGTCATTGACCTGATTCGGGGGAAGCGCGCGGAAGAGGCGCGGATGATCTTGAAGTACACGAACAAGGGAGCGACGGTCCCGATCCTGAAGGTTCTGGATTCGGCGATCCACAACGCCAGGGATAGACACGAGACCATCGACGAGGACAACCTGTTCGTCGAGCGCGCGTATGTCAACGAAGGGCCGCGGATGAAGAGGATTCGTCCCGCACCGATGGGACGCGCCTACAGGTATCAGCGCAGGATGAGTCACATCACGATCGAGCTCGGGGAGAA
>CAZTTI010000108.1:0-4212 GCA_964615925.1 uncultured Solibacteraceae bacterium | reverse complement strand
GGCCCCAACACCCGCCAACAAGAGAATCGTCACGATGTCCCACAACGGGCGGCTCCCGAACAGGCCGGGCCAGTCCATCGCGTGCAGGCCGTCGTAGAGCCAACGGTTGGCCCGATCACGCTGGTCGAACTTGACCATCTGGCCCAGCGACGGGGTGAAATAGAGCCACGTCTGGTTCGCGTCGTCGTAGCGGACGCGCAGCACGGGCAGCACGTACGCGGGCTTGTGCCGTCCCAACTCGAGCGACGGGACCGTCTGGTAATAGTAGTTGTCGTAATCGGTCAGCCATCGGCTCTCGATCACGGCAACGTTCGGCATCGCCTCCCGTGATGCCTGCTCCATCACTTCCCGTCTGAACGACGTCATCACGCCATTCCCGGGATGGCGGATGGAGGCGAACACGTGCGGGTTGTCCTGCGGGAGATTCACATGATTGATGGAGTTGTTCGTCGTCCAGTGTTCGGCTTCGGCTTCGGTTGCCGGCGGTTGGTAGGCGATGAAATAGGGCTCGCCTCGAAACTGGAGGACTTCCACTTCCGTCGGAGCGAACTCCTCCTGAATCTTCCCGATGGCGTCCCGCATATTCTCGACTTCGAGCGGTTCGAGGTCCAGGGGGCCGCCCGTGATGGCCTCCGCCATCTCCCGCGTCATCGATGAGGATGGAGAAACCCGGGGGGTCCCCATGATGTGACCGGTGCCATTGCTTTCGACGCGCTTGGCCACCTCGGCCCATCCCGGAACCGGGAACGCCGTGATCGGGATCATTCCGCTCAGCATCCATGTGATCGAAAACAGGCCGAAGATCAAACCCGCGTAGTGGTGCCACTTCATCCAACCCGAATATGGCGTGTAGGAGGGAACGCCCTTGTGACGAAACCGCGGCTTGAGCGCCACGCGCCAGATACCAAGGACGGCGCCGGTCACCACCATGATCATGGCGATCCAGGAGAGGTAGACCAGAAACGATGTCCACCACGGCCGCTGCCGGAAGAAGAACAGGTTGTGAATGATGTATCCGGAAAAAGCCAGAACGCGGCCCATGCGGTCCGTCTTGTGGACGATGTCGTTCGTTCTCTCGGCAACGTAATACACCGTACCGGCCGGGTCGTTTATCGCAATGCGATGCATCGGCATGTATCCGGCCAGTGTGGGGATCCGGGTCAACTCGTCGGGACGCTCGAGATACGCGTCGTAGGTCATGGTTGACGCGTGTTCTGGAACGAACTCCTTCATCCACGCCATGGCCTCGTCGGGCCCCATGTCCGGAAGAACTTCTCCGGTGTCCGCATACACCGCCGGCCAGTTGCCGATACCTCTCTCGTTGAACCGGTAGACCGGCCGGCCATCGACCATCGACAACCGCACGCGCGCCGGCGTGACGTCGGCACTCCGGGCGGCTTCGGCCGGAGTGACCGTCGCCGTGGAAAGGTCGATGGGCTCGAGCCGCAGCAGGCGCTCTCCCATGGTGAGTTGCGGGTGGCCGTAATACATCAGGACCACGCCAGACAACGTCCAGAGCAGGAACATCAGCGTAATCGCGATGCCGAGCCATCGATGCGAATAGATGAGGAGCTTGCGCCAGTCGAGCAATTTGCGGATGTTCACGTCGGCTTAATTCCCCGTTCGCACGTACCCTCGCATCTGCAGGTTCATGAACGTAATTCCCGCCCACAGGTCGATCTGGATGTCGGGATTGACGTCTTTGTGGTCGATCTCGCGGGCGGCGACCGCCTGGCCGCAGGCACGGAACTCGACACCGGCTTGCTTGAGCGCCGAGATCAGCTCGATGTTCGGATTGTCCTTGCCGTACTTCGCCTTGAACGCCTCGTTGCTCAAAACGATGTCGAAGTCGTCGCTTCGCTGGTGGAACATGACGATGATGTGACGATTTGCCTTCCCCACGCCCCACTTCGCCAGCGTGTTGACGTAGCGCGCGACGGTCGGCAGCGCCGGATTGACCTCCGCGGTCATGTCTTCCACCCCCTGCCCGATCCCCCAGACGAACTTGTAGTCCATATCCGGGTCCGGCAGCTCGTGCGCGCCGGGGACGTCCGCCGCCACCGAGTACCCTGGCACCGCCAGGTCGCTGGATTGGGCCAGACCCAAGGGGACGCTAACCAACGCCACGGCGACGACGACGAAAGCAAATACAACGGATTTCATCGGGGACCTCCTCGAATCCGTTAACTCTACACCGATCGACGAAAAAAGCGGGCAGGCTGACTCACGTGTGCGCCGGATTCCTGGATTCCCCGACCTTCCGATTGACCCGGCCTCCTTCCGCGTCGTCTGCACGGGTGATTCGACGGCACCACGAAATCATCTCGGCTTGACGGAAATCAGGAAATGTCCGCCACGTCACAAATCGGTTCCCGTTTGGGTGCGAGAACCTCCGGAAACCGACTCGTCCTCGGGCATAATGTTCTGCGGTCCTCACTGGACGATTCGAAAGGTTCCATTGCGATGAAGTCACCCTTGAACAAGGTCGCGGTGTTGGTCGCGATGCTCATATTCGCTGCATCGCTTCGCGCGCAGGAGGGCGACGGCGGGCTGACAACGCGCAACCCCCTGGACGACATCCAAGACGAGCTGCTTCTGATTCTGGAAACAGCCGGTCTTCCGTTCGACCAGGCCCAGGAGACTTCCATCATCCTGGTGCTCGAGGAATCCAGAATCGCGTCGGAGCAACTCTTCGGCGACGTCATGGACTTCAGCGCGGGACCGCCCCGGGGAGATGACGTCGAGCGCGCGATGGACGGAATCGAGTGGATGAACAATGAGTTTCGTCAGCGGGTGCGCGCCTATCTGACGGCAGCGCAGTTGGAGGTCTGGGATACGTATCTGCTTTCGGCCAGCGTCGAACCGGAGCGGGGGGCCGGCCGCGTCCAGCAGATCCGGATCAACAACAATGCCTTCACGGCCGAGAACGGAAATGGCGGCAGCTTCAACTCGGGCGGCGGTGTTTCCGCCCAGGTCATCCAGCGGGGCGGAACCGGCGGCTGGCATGGAAATGCGCGGTTCCAGCTCCGGGACTCGGGCCTGAACGCGCGGAACCCGTTCGCGAACAACAAACCCTCGTATCAGCAGCGGAACATCGAAGGAACAATCGCAGGCCCCCTGATTCGCAATCGGCTGACCTTGGGCGTCAACTTCAGCCACAGCGTCTCGGACAACGCCGACACCGTGAACGCAGAAACCGCCGACGAGACGGTCCAGTTCGGCTTCACTCGGAACCAGTCTTCGAGGAGCATCGGAGCGGACGGGATCTACCAGCTGACCGCGAACCAGTCGCTCCATTTCGATACGTTCAGGAACACGAACGAGAACCTGAACGACGGATTCGGCGGCACGACCTTGCCCGAACGCGCGGTCGACTCGACCGAGAGCCGGGCCAACGTCCGGTTACGTCACGTGTGGTTCGCCACGCCGCGTCTGGTTCAGGACATTTCCTTCAACGTCCAGCGCAATTCGAGCGAAACCATCCCCCGTACCTTGGGCGTTCAGATCAACGTTCCCGGGTCGTTTAGCGGCGGTGGAGGCGACGCCAACATGAACCGGACGTTGAATCACCAATTCAGCGCCCTCTGGATCTTTACCGCCGAGCGATACGCGATACGGGCGGGGGGCTCGGCGATCCGCCGGAACATCGACCGCACCGACAAGGAAAACTTTCAGGGAAGGTTTACGTTTCCCAACCTCGACGCTTTCATCTCCGGCGATCCGTCGATTTATACGGTGACCGTCGGGAATCCGTCCTTGAACTACGCCCAGATCGAGTGGAACGCGTATTCCCAGTTCGAACAGAGCCTGACCGACCGGCTGACCGTGTTCTACGGTGTGCGCTACGAACGGCAGACGAACCTCGACGATCCCAACAACATCGACCCGCGGGTCAGCTTCGCTTACGCCGTGGGTCGATCGACCGTCGTCCGGGCGGGAGTCGGCGTCTTTCATTCGCGGATTCAGGACGGCGTGGAGTTCGACCTGCTCCGGCTCGACGGCACGCGTCAGTCCGAGATCGTCGTCGAAAATCCCGGTTTTCCGGATCCCTTCGAGACGGGTCCGGGAGTCCCGACCCCGCCGGAGTCGAGACGCGTCCGCGCCGACGACGTCGTCGCGCCTTACGAGGTCAACACGTCGTTCCAGATCGAGCGGAACTTCCCGGCGAATCTGTTCGTGACCGCGGCGTTCGACTATTCGCGTGGTTTTCAC
>CAZTTI010000107.1:0-3974 GCA_964615925.1 uncultured Solibacteraceae bacterium | reverse complement strand
ATCAGGACAGGAACTTTTTACCGCAAAGTGGTAAGATAGCCGGCGAAATGCCGGTTGAAGAGCAGGACCTTTTCTCACGGATCGACCCGAACTCCCTGCCGGTTCACGTCGCCATCATCATGGACGGAAACGGCCGGTGGGCGCGGTCGCGGAGGCTCCCCCGCGTGGCGGGTCACCGGGCCGGGATCCAGTCGGTCCGGGACGTTCTGGAGGCGTCGGCCGAGCTCGGAATCGGCGCGCTGACGCTCTACGCGTTCTCGACCGAGAACTGGAAGCGGCCCGCGGCCGAGGTGTCGACGCTGATGGAACTGCTCCGGGAATACCTCCGGGGGGAGCTCGCGAACCTCGACAAGAACAACATCCGATTCCAGACGATCGGGGACACGCGCGCGCTCGGCGACACGATCCGGAACGAACTCGACAATGCGATCCGCCGGACCGCAGAGAATACGGGTTTGCGCTTCACCGTCGCCCTGAACTACAGCGGGCGCGCGGAGCTCTGCCACGCGGTGAACTCCCTGCTCGCCGAGGCGGGGGAAAACCCGCGCCTGTTTTCCGGCGTGACCGAAGAAGACATCGCGCGACACCTCTACACGTCGGACCTTCCCGATCCCGACCTGCTGATCCGCACCAGCGGCGAACTGCGCGTCAGCAACTTCCTGTTGTGGCAGATCGCGTATTCCGAGTTCTGGGTGACCCCGACGTTGTGGCCCGACTTCCGTCGCCGACACCTGTACGAAGCCATCGTCGCCTTCCAGGGGCGCGAGCGGCGCTACGGAGGACTGGCTCCGGCTCTGGTTCGATGACGCGTTTCCTGACCGCGGCGGTCGGCCTCCCGATCGTTGTCGCGATTACGCTCTGGGGGCCGGACTGGCTGTTCACCCTTCTCGTCGCTGCGGCCGCATCCGTCGGATTTGCCGAATTCCTCACCGTGACCGGATCGCGCGCCGGCCGGGGCCTCGTCCCTTTCGCGACGGCCGTTGCCGCGTCGTTTTCGCTGGGAGCCGAATGGGCCCTGCCCGTTCTCGGACTCGCGGTCGCCGGACTTTCGACGCTGGCGCTCCGGGGACCGGTTCATGAGGCGCGCGATCGCATCGTCCTTCCGGTTTCGGGCCTGGTCTATGTCGCCGTGCTCCTCGGGTTCATCCTCCTGCTTCCGCGCGCCGAAGCCCTCGTCCTGCTGGCCATCGTCTGGGCTTCGGACATCGGCGCCTACTACGGCGGCCGGCTCCTGGGCCGAAACCGGCTGGCGCCGAAGATCAGTCCCGGGAAAACGATCGAGGGGGCGGTGATCGGGTTACTTGCCGCCGTGGCCGCTGGACTGACTGTCGAAATGCTGGTCGGCGGACACCCGTCGTTCGTCTTCGCCGCGCACGTGACGCTCGTGGCGGTGTTCGCGCAGGCCGGGGATCTCGCCGAGTCCGCGCTGAAGCGGAGCGGGGGGGTCAAGGATTCCTCCGGCCTCCTCCCTGGACACGGAGGGATGCTCGACCGGATCGACGGCTTGCTTTTTGCCGGCCCGGTCTTCTATCTGTTGTGGAGCTTATGAAGCGCGTCACCATCATCGGGTCGACGGGATCGATCGGACGGAACACGCTGGACGTCATCGAATTCCTGGGAGATGGGTTCGAGGTCGTTGGCCTGGCGGCGCACTCCTCGGTGGCCGAACTCGTCGCGCAGGTCCAGCGTCATCGCCCGCGCCGCGTCGGCGTCGCCGATCCGGCGAAGGCCGACGAGTTTCGCGCCGCGTGCCGGAAGGCGGGCACGCGCGTGGACGAGGTCGTCGTCGGTCCCGAGGGGCTCGAGGCCATGGCGGCCGCCGACGACACCGACATTGTCGTCTCCGCCGCCGTCGGGGCCGCCGGCCTGGTTCCCACCCACTCCGCGCTCCGCGCGGGAAAGACGGTGGCGCTGGCCAACAAGGAGGCAATGGTCATCGGCGGGGAACTGCTCCGCCGGACGAGCGAGGAATCCGGCGGGATATTGATCCCGGTCGACAGCGAGCACAATGCGATCGACCAGTGCCTGCGCGCGGGGCGGCCCGACGAGGTCCGGCGCCTCATCCTGACGGCGTCGGGCGGGCCGCTGTTCCGTTCATCCCGGCCGGACTTCGACGCGGTCACCCCGGAAGAAGCGCTCGCGCATCCGACCTGGAAGATGGGCCGGCGGATCACGATCGATTCGGCGACGCTCATGAACAAGGGCCTGGAGGTGATCGAAGCCCGTTGGCTGTTCGATCTCGAGCCCGGGAAAATCGACATCGTCGTGCATCCGCAGTCCATCGTCCACTCGATGGTCGAGTTCGTCGACGGGTCGGTCGTGGCCCAGATGGGGACCGCCGACATGCGAGGACCGATCCAATACGCGCTGACGTTTCCCGAGCGCCTCGAAGGTCCTACGGCGCGCCTCGATTGGACGTCGCTTCCGGCGTTGGAGTTCCACGCGCCCGATCGCGCGCGCTTCCCGGCGATCGATCTCGCGTATCGTGCGATCGGGATGGGGGGGACGGCGCCGGCCGTCCTGAATGCCGCCGACGAAGTGGCCGTCGATCTGTTCCTCCAGCGGCGGATCGCGTTCACCGAAATCCCCCGGATCATCGAACGGGTTCTCGACATGCACCGGCCGGGGAGCGCTCGAACGGTCGGTGAAATCCTCGATGCCGATTCGTGGGCGCGGACCGAGGCGAGGGGCCTCGGGTCCGGGCCCGGATCGCCCGGCCGATCGCGGTCTGCGTGCTAGAATGAAACAACGCTCGATCTCCATAATTCGAGGGGTTTCATGCTGACAGTGTTGTCCAATCTACTCGTCGCCCTCTTCGTGCTGGGCATCATCATCGTCATCCACGAAGCCGGCCACTTTTTCATGGCCAAGCTCTTCAAGATCCGGGTCGAGACGTTCTCCGTCGGTTTCGGTCCGCGCCTGTTCGGGGTGCGCTATGGCGAGACCGACTACCGGCTGAGCGCCCTTCCGTTGGGCGGGTACGTCAAGATGTCGGGCGAGAACCCCGGCGACGAGGTGACGGGCGATCCGAACGAATTCGTGTCCAAGCCGCGATGGCAGCGCTTTCTCGTCGCGTTCGCCGGGCCGGCGATGAACGGGCTCCTCGCCGTCGTCCTCCTGGCCGGCCTGTTCATGTATGGAATCCAGACCGAACAGATGCCCGAGGACACCAGCGTCGGGATCGTTGTCGAGGGTTCGGCTGCGGACCAGGCCGGGATCGAGGAAGGCGACCTCATCATCGCGTTCGATGACCTGGAGAACTTCACCTGGCGCAACATCGAACTGGAAGTGATCACGAGTCCCGAACGTCCGATTCCGGTCCGGCTCCAGCGCGGCGAGGACATTATCGACACGACGCTCACACCGGTTCGCCGGGGTGTGAACGAGATCGGCGACGCGGGATGGTCGCCCGCCCGCACCGGCCCGCGGATCGTCCGCTTCCTGAACGAGGACACGCCGGCCGAGCGGGCCGGGATGCTCGTGGGAGATGAGATCATCGCCGTCGGCGGCACCGATCTCCGGATCTCCCCGCGCCCCATCTCCGAACTCATCGGGGAGATCCCGAGCGAAACCGTGCAGGTCACCGTGCTCCGGGAGGTCGAAGGTTCCGGAGGAAATGAGGGGGATGAGGGGAATGAGGTCGAGGCCGTCGTTCTCGACGTCATGCCCGAAGAAGACGAAACCGGGCAACGGATGCTGGGCGTGGAGATCCAGAGCGCGATGGTCCTGGTGAAGCTCGGCCCGATCGATGCGCTCGGGGCATCGATCCGCGAGAACGCGGCCAACACCGTTCTGATCTTCGATATTCTCGGAAAGCTGATCACGCGGGAAGCGTCGATGCGGTCCATGGACGGTCCCATCGGAATCGTGCGGGCGACGGGGCAATCGTTCCAGCGCGGTATTCCCGAGCTGATCTATCTCATGGTCATCATCAGCCTCAACCTCGGCGTGATCAACCTGTTTCCGATTCCGAT
>CAZTTI010000106.1:0-2617 GCA_964615925.1 uncultured Solibacteraceae bacterium | reverse complement strand
GACCGGATCGGCGGGCTCCTGCGGTACGGCATCCCCGAGTTCAAGATGGAGAAGCGATTCCTGGATCGGCGGTTGCAAATCATGGAAGAGGAAGGCGTCGTCTATCGGACCAACGCCAACGTCGGCGCGAACGTGCCCGTCGACGAACTGCGTTCCGAGTTCGATGCGCTGCTGCTGGCCGGAGGGGCGACCGCGCCGCGGGATCTCAGGGTCCCGGGACGGGAACTTGACGGCATCCACTTCGCCATGGAATACCTGCCGCTCGAGAACCGCCGATGCGAGGGCGATGACGTGCCCGATTCCGAGTTCATTTCCGCGGAAGGGAAGCGCGTGGTCATCATCGGCGGCGGCGATACCGGGGCCGACTGTCTGGGAACGGCCCATCGCCAGGGAGCGCTGGAGGTCCATCAGTTCGAGCTGCTCGAACGGCCTCCCGACACCCGGGCGCCGGACAATCCGTGGCCGGCCTGGCCGAACATCTTTCGGACGTCGTCGGCACACGAAGAGGGCGGAGAACGGCGTTACAGCGTGTCGACGGCGCGGTTTTCCGGTTCCAACGGAAAGGTCGAGAAATTGCATGGGGTCGAGGTCCAGGTGGGCCGCGGGCCGGATGGCCGGATGAAGATCGACGAGGTTGCGGGCACGGAGTTCGAGATGCCGGTCGACCTGGTGCTTCTGGCGATGGGCTTCCTGGGCCCGGAGAAGGAGGGGATGCTCAGCCAGCTCGGGGTCGATCTCGACCCGCGCGGCAACGTCGTCAACGACCAGAACAAGATGACGTCCGTGCCGGGCGTGTTCGCCGCCGGGGATATGTCCCGCGGCCAGTCCCTCATCGTCTGGGCCATTCGCGAAGGCCGGTTGGCCGCGCGCGGAATCGATCTCTACCTGATGGGGACGACCGAACTCCCGGACTGATCCGTCCATTCCTGCCGTTAGAATCAACCGATGGTCGTGATGAAATTCGGCGGGACGTCCGTGAAGGACGCCGCCGCGATCGAACGTGCCGCCAGGATCGTCGCGGGCCGCTCCGGCCGCTCGCCGGTCGTTGTCGTCAGCGCGATGTCGGGCGTGACGAGCAGCCTGCTCGAGGCGGCCCGGCTTGCCGGGAGTGGCGACCGCTCGGGAGCGAACGCGATCGTGGCGAAACTTCGCGAACAGCACCTCGCCCTGCTGAACTCGCTCGGTCCCGAACTCGACGAACTCGAACAAGCCGTCGGGGCGATCTCAGCAGAAGGCCGGCTGACGCCCGCCCTCGAGGACGGCGTGGCCGCGTTCGGCGAGCGCCTGTCGTCGAAGATCTTTGCCGCGCGCCTCGGAGCGCTGCTCCCGGCACGCCATGTCGATTCCCGGACCTGCCTCGCGACCGACGACCGGTTTTCGCGGGCCAATCCCCTCGTCGAAGAAACGGCCAGGAGACTGGCCGCGAATGTGAAGCCCGCGCCCGGGAGTGCCGTCGTCATGGGAGGTTACATCGGCTCGACGATGGACGGCCGCACGACAACGCTCGGCCGGGGCGGTTCCGATTATTCGGCGACCCTCTTCGGTGCGGCGCTCGAAGCTGAAGAGGTCGAGATCTGGACCGACGTGGACGGCATGATGACGGCCGACCCCCGGGTCGTCCCCGAAGCGCTGACGATCCGCCACATCTCGTTCGAGGAGGCCTCCGAGCTGGCCTATTTCGGAGCGAAGGTCCTCCATCCCTCGACCCTCGTTCCGGCCGTGTCGAAGGGGATCCCGGTCCGGGTCCTGAATTCGATGAAGCCGGAAGGAACCGGAACCGTGATTACGGCCGAGGCGCCCTCGGGGACCAGCCCGGTCAAGTCCCTGGCGTCGAAGCGGGGAATCACCGCGGTGACGATCACTTCGTCGCGCATGTTGATGGCGCATGGCTTCCTGAGAAAGATCTTCGAGGTCTTCGAACGCCACGAGACGAGCGTCGACGTGGTCGCGACGTCGGAAGTTTCCGTTTCGTTGACGCTCGACGACGACGATCCGCTGGATGCGATCCGCCCGGCACTGGAAGAGTGGGGAACGGTGACGATCGAGCGGCCGCTCGCTCTGATCTGCGTCGTCGGGTCCAACCTGAAAGACCGGCCCGGCATTATCGGCCAGGTTTTCGGAAGCCTCGAGGACGTCAATGTCCGCATGATTTCCCAGGGCGCCTCCCACATCAACCTGAGCTTCGTCGTCGGCGCCGAACGCGCCGACGAAGTGATTCGCCGGCTGCACGCGAAGTTCTTCGGGAACGCCGACCCGGAGATCTTCGGCCGCGTGCGAGCGGACCACTACTAAAGCTTCAGTGGCGTCCCTCGTCGGGGCTCAGCCGTTCACGCCCTACACCACGGCCGCTTTTACGCAGTTGACCGGAGGCAGAGAATCGAACAGGCAGGACCAGTCCTCGCCGCCGTCCTGGCCCATCCAGACCTGCCCCGTCGTGGTGCCGAAATACAGGGCCGGGGAGGCGAAGTCGTCGAAGTCCATGCCGTCGCGCAAGACGGTGAAGAACGTCTGCTTTTTCGGAAAGCCTTTCGCCAGGCGCTTCCAGGACTTCCCGCCGTTCCGGCTCCGCCAGACCGCCGGCGCGCCTCCCGGACAGGTGCGTGTCTGGCCTTCGAGG
>CAZTTI010000105.1:0-3114 GCA_964615925.1 uncultured Solibacteraceae bacterium | reverse complement strand
CGAGACCCAGAAAGACCCCCATGGCGACCATGGGGCGTAAACGGCGCGCGGAATTCATACGGCAGCAACCTCCGAAGTCGTTCCAGACAACGGTCCCTCGACCGTGGCTATCATATGCCACATCTGTTCCGGTGAAGTCACGGTTTCCATGCGAGGGAGTTTCCTTTACGATGCGCCAAACGGTCATAGTGACGTGGACCATCTTCACCGGATGAACCCGAGGCCCCGATGTTGACGCCGGAAGAGAACCAGAAGCTGACGCGCGTCGGTCCGGGTACGCCGATGGGCGATCTGCTCCGGCGGTACTGGATGCCGATTGCCGGCGTCGCCGAGTTCGCCAATCGAAGTGTCCGGCGGGTGCGAATTCTTGGGGAAGACCTCGTCCTCTACCGCGACCGCCAGGGTCAGTTCGGCCTGATCGACCGGCATTGTCCGCACCGGCGGGCGGACATGGCCAACGGATACGTCGAAGACCATGGCCTGCGGTGCGGGTACCACGGGTGGTTGTTCGACTCGACGGGCCGGTGCCTCTCTCAACCTTACGAAGATCGTGCCCATCCGGAAGCGCGGTTCCGGGACAAGGTCCGGACGACGGCATATCCGGTGGAGATCGCCGCCGATCTCGTGTGGGCGTATCTCGGGCCCGAGCCGCGCCCCCTCGTTCCGGATTGGGAGCCGTTCCACTGGCCGAACGGCTTCCGCCAGATCGTCTTCGCCCAGATCGAATGCAACTGGTTCCAGTGCCAGGAAAACTCGATCGACCCGGTCCACTTCGAATGGCTGCACCGGAACTGGACGACGCGGCTGGGAGGGAACACCGGGCCGTACGCGCCCACGCATGTTCGCGTCGAGTTCGAAGAGTTCGATTACGGATTCGTGTATCGCCGCCTACAGGAAGGAATGACCGAAGACCACCCGTTGTGGACGACGGGCCGCGTGTGTCTCTGGCCGAACGCGCTGTTCACTGGGAGTCATTTCGAGTGGCGGGTCCCCATCGACGACGACCGCACGCTCAGCGTCGCGTGGTCTTTTGCCCGAGTGCCCCGGGACCGGGAACCCTATCTCCAGGAAGGACCGATCCCGGCCTGGCACGGTCCGGTCCGGTCCGAATCCGGGGACATGATCACCAGCCACGTAATGAACCAGGATTTTGCCGCGTGGATGGGCCAGGGAACGGTGGCCGACCGCTCGCGGGAACAACTGGGGCCAAGCGACGCCGGGATATTGATGGTTCGCAAGCGGTTTCTCGCGGACATGGAGGCCATCACTCAGGGTGAAGATCCGAAGGGACTGATTCGCGATCCGGGACAAAATCGGAAGGTCGCGCTTCCCGTCGCCGAATACGAAGCCATGACCCGTGGACTCAGCCGGGAAGCGATGTCGGCCCATCCCTTCCTTCGTGGTTTTCTGGTGGGCTATCCGTTTCAGGCCGGGCAGCCCGAAAGAGTGCGACAGGCGTACGCCGAGGCGATGGGAATCGTCAGGAACGGGTAATATCGTTCTGGATCCGGTCCACGCGGCTCTCGACGGAGCCGGCCCGAATCCGGACGACGCCACACCCGATTTCGACGTAGACCTCGTAGAGTCGACGTTCGAGCAGCTCGAGCGTTCGCATGTCCTCGGTTCGGGCATAATCGGCCTGGAACGGTAAAGGTTCGAGAAAGAAGACCCGCTGGTACGCGTCCGGACGACACAAAGCGCGTACCTCGTTCGAGTCCAATCCGGCGACTTCGAAATAGGCGATGCTGTCGGGAAGGGCGCGATCGAAGAACGCCGGTCCGCCGTGGCGGGCCAAAGTGCGTTCCACGTCGAGTTTCCTTCGGACGATTTCCTTCTGGAACCACGCGTCATCAGCACGGATTTCGGCCACGGTCCGCCCCGAGGCGATGCCCTCGTCGATCACCGTGCGGGCGGCTTCGGGGACGATTCGGAATCCCAGGTTCCGAAGCGCGCGGGCGGTCGTGCTGATTCCTGAGCAGGGCCGGCCCGTGAGGACGAACCAACCCGATTCGTCTTTCATGAGTTAGACTCGTCGTCCTGAGGAGGCATCATGAAACGAGCGTACATTGTCTTGCTGCTGCTTGCCGTGTCCGGAATGACGCCGGCCTGCCAACCTGCCGAGGAGACCTGGACCGTCCTGTTCGACGGTTCATCCATCGATGGGTGGAACCGGATTGGCGACGCGAACTGGACGCTGGATTCGACCGACGATTCGGTCATGGCGAACATGGGCTCGGGATTTCTCGTCACCCCCGACGCGTACGCCGACTTCGAACTCGAAGTCGAGTTCTGGGTGGACGAGCCCGCCAATAGCGGAGTGTTCTTTCGCGCGTCGGATCCCACAACGATCAACGACCAGAACGCGTACGAAGCCAACATCTATGATACGCGTCCCGACCAGACCTACCGCACGGGGTCGCTGGTGAACTTCTCGCCGCCCGCCGAAGTCATCGATGCGGCGAATCAGTGGAATACGTTCCGGATCCGGGCCGAGGGCACGCATCTTACCATCGAGTTCAACGGCGTTCAGACCGTCGACGTCGAGGATGCGACTCACGTGGCAGGACCGGTCGGGCTGCAATACGGGGCCGGAGTCGTCAAGTTCCGCAACGTGCGGATCCGGCCCCTGTGAGGGAAGGGTAGGCTCAGCCGCGCGCCCGCGTTCGCGGCCGGAAACTTCTCCAGCCGGACCGGGCGTTTTTCGACTTCTTGCCCTGGCCGACGTGGAGAGTCGCGATCGCGGCGGAGTGATAGCTGTGCGCCTCGTCCACCGTCATCGGCGACTTGGTGAGCCGCACGATGTCGTTCAGGAGCGGCACCTCGGCGGCGTCGCACAGTGAAATGGCGATCCCCAGGCTCCCGGCGCGGGCCGTCCGGCCGATCCGGTGGACGTAGTTTTCAGGGCTGAACGGCAGGTGGTAGTTGATGACGTGGGTGATGTTCTCCACGTCGATTCCGCGGGCCATGATGTCGGTGGCGACCAGCACGCGGACCTTGCCCTTGGCGAACGACGCGAGCGCTTTCTGACGGGCCTTCTGGTTCTTGTTCGAGTGAATCGCGTCGGCCGATACTCCGCTCTGGGTCAGATGTTGTTCGATCCGGTCGGCTTCGTCC
>CAZTTI010000104.1:0-2686 GCA_964615925.1 uncultured Solibacteraceae bacterium | reverse complement strand
CGCACCGCGGAAGCGAACCGGCCGCGGGCCAGATGCAATGCGAATTCGAGAGGGTAAAAAGGACTCATCATCACGAGGAGGACGCGCGCTCCCGGTTCAAGCAGCCTCGGGGCCAGGTCTCGAAGCCGCTCCACGACGATTCCGCAGTTCAAGGCGCCGAAGTTCGAATACAGCCCGTCGAACGTCCCCACTTGGGGGAGAGTCGAAATATCCGCGACGCGGCCCTCGATCCGATCGGCGACGCCTGCCCGTTCCGCTTTTTCACGCACGCGCTCCATCATCGCCGGCGAGAGATCGACCGCACACACCGTAATGCCGCGCGAGGCCAGGTGCACCGCGTCTTCTCCGGTTCCGCACCCCAGGTCGATCACGCGCATGCCGCCCGGGAACAGCGAATCCATCACACGCCAGGTCCGCTGACGCATTTCGCGCCCCAGCGGACTCTGGGAAAACACATCGTCGTAGCGGCTCGCATGACGATCGAACGCCGCCAAACACGCCGAACTAGTTGCCATTCTCAACTCCGAGCACGATGATGGGAAACCGGGCCAGCGCCTGCCCTCTGGTCCGGGCCTTCAGCGTGTTCCACGCCCGGCGCGCTCCGGTCCACGGGAAGACGGTCGAAACCGTGAACCCCGCCTCCCGCGCGGTCTGATCGAATTCCCCCGCGAGCAGATAGGTCGATTCCCGCATCTCTTCGGCCCGGGCTCCATACAACCGGTCGTGTTCCTCGCTTCTCTCGCGCACGCCGCGATCCCCGTCGACGGCGGATTCGTACCATGGCGAGTCGCAGACGATGGCGCGTCCCCCGGGTTTGAGCACCCGGCCGAACTCGGCCAGCGCGCGCACGCCGTCCATGTAGTGGAACCCACCGGAAACGATCACCAAATCGAAGCTCGCCGCCTCGAACGGGAGCGCTTCTCCCGGGGCGCGGACGCGCGAGAACCGATCGCCCTGCTCGATGTAATGACGACCGGCCCGGAGGCCGTCGCGCGTGTCCATGTTGACGTCGAGCGCCGTCACCCGGAAGCCCCATCGGACCAGGTGCCGGGAAAGCCATCCGTTGCCCGCGGCCACGTCGAGCGCGTCGGAATGGAGCGTCGCCGGTCCGATGATGCGGGCGACCTTCCGGAACGTGCGTTTCCGAATGTTCCAGATCTCGCGGTGGCGGCGAGCTCGAAAAGGGAGGTCGAGGTCATCGCCACCCCAACCTTCGGCCTCCCGGACACGTTTGTACCGCTCGAGGAACGCCCGGAACGCGGCTTCCTGATCCGCCGTCATCAAATCGAGAACTCCGTCCCGCCACGAGCCCCGGAAGCCGCACGCGCACGCCGGACGGCCGAGCGCGCCTCCGCACTCCGGGCACCGGAGCCGGGCCGCGGGCCACTCGTTATCGCAGACGCCGGTAGATGTTGAATCCCACCTTGAACGTGTCGGTTCCATTCACCGTGTACCCGCTCGTCGTCATCGGGAACGTGTTGGAGATCACGAACTCGAACGTGTGCCGGAACGTCGACTTCTGGACGCCGAACGAGACCGAGGGCCGATCCCAGAAGTCGCCGCGGAAACCGCTGACCCTCGGGACGTATTCGCCCACGACCGATACCGTGGGCAGCAGGCGCAGGCTCGCCCCGACGCCGAACGACGCCGTGTAGTCGTGTTCGGCGTCAAACCGCAGGCCGGGGGGAACGTTCGCGCTGTCGTCTCGCGTGTTGAAGGCAACAGCCGGCGACAACACGAACGACAGCCGGTCCCCGAACGTGTGCGATGCGACGAATTGAACGTAAGGCGAATATTGCTCGGTAAAGTTGTCGTTCCCGTCCACGCCGACCCGCACTTGCGTCGACAGCGGAGCCGAATCACCCTGGTTCGAGAGCTGAAACGAGGAGTCCAGCGCGATCGTCCGGTCGTTGGACCGGATCACCTGGAGGCCCAGCCAGTCGGTGAGGCCGTAGGCCACGCCGAAGGTGACCTGGGCCCGGCTGTCGAATCCGAACAGGTCTTTCGCCGAATCGCTCTCGAACAGGGGACGCGAGAACCGATGCCCGATGAGAAACTCGATGCCGCCATCCGGAATCGCCTTCGCGCTGGAAAGGTTGATGACGCGCGACCCGAAGACGGCCCCTTCGCGCGCGGCCTCGTCCACGGGAATCGTCGTCTGGGCGGGCTCCGGAACCCGCACCACCGGCAGCGGACCAGCGGCGGCCACGGGCTCGAACCGTATTTCCGGAGCGCGCGATCCGAGCGGCGTTACGGTCCGGCCGGCGGCATCCACCAGGAAGCACCGTCCATCGACCTCGAGAAGGATCAACCCGTTGGTGTCGCTGAAGTAGACGCGGGCGCCTCCCGCGGATACGGCTTCGACGTCTCTCTCCGAACAGAGTGTGTTTCCGGGTTGCTGCCCGGCCGCGCCAACAGGGCCGGCCCAGGCCAGAATCAGGCACAATCCCGCGACAATCTCGCCAATCCGTTTCATTTGTTTCCTCCACCTCTTTCTTTACTTCGGGACTGCCGTCTTCCGCGGCAGATATCGTCGTCGACTACTATCCTGACCCACGCCGGGAGCGTTTGTTTAAGGAAAAATCCCTCAGGGAAGAATCGCTGACGCGCCACCCCGGTGTGCGATAGACTCCGGCGCATGGTGGACATCCTTCTCGGCCACGCCTATTTCCTTCGATATGATTTC
>CAZTTI010000103.1:0-3158 GCA_964615925.1 uncultured Solibacteraceae bacterium | reverse complement strand
CGTTTCCAGGGCCGCTCCAGGTTGGGTTCCCAGGATGCGGTTGGTGAACGCGCTTCCCGAGACGTGCAGCCGGTCGATCGAGACGTTCTGAACGACGCGCAGTCGAGAATCGGGTCGATACTCGACACCGAACGCGCCCGAAGGCCGCGGTCGATCCGAGAATGACTGGGTCGACGTCGTCACCTCCGGAAAGAATGAGACGGTTCCGAAGTCGACGAATGTGCCTTCCGCCGAATCCGCAGCCCTCGTCTCGACGGACGGCTGGGAGAACGCGAATCGGCCGTGGAGGGCAAGGCCCTCGACCGGACGGGCCTCCAGTTGCGCCCGCATGAAGCGATCCCGTCCCTCCACGGACGCCTCCCGGTCGAGTTGGCGGAGGTCGAGGGAGTTGCCGAAGATGGGCAGCGTTCGATTTCCGAACGATGTGCCGGAAAACGTGGCCGTACGTTCGTCGGAGAACCCGCTCCCACCGGCTTCGAGGATCGCCGTCCACATCCCGAACCGGAAGCGCGCGCCTCCGGTGACGGTCGACGTTCGAAATTCCGTATCGGTATGGACTGTGTATTCATTCGCCGTTTCCACGAAGTTCTGACGACCGGGGCCGCCTCCCGTATCCCGGGACCAGCGGACGAAGGGGCTGATTTGCTCGTGACCGCGGGCCGTGACTTCGATATCGAGGAGGCCACGTTCGAGATCCGCCCACTGTTGGGAGGGGCCGGCGAAGTTCGGCGCCGGGTTGGCGAACGTGCGAACCTGATTGAAGTATTGGAAGCGGCGATAGCGAACGGTCGAGTTGTATGCGCCGTCTTTCCCGAAATCGAGGCCGAGCGCGCTCGAGGGTTCACCGCCCCATGTCGTCACTTGGAGGCCGACGGCGTCCACGAGACGCGACACGCCGGGTCCCGGGTCGGAAAAACGAATGCGGAGATCCTCGAGTTTCGGCCCCTCCCCGAGGTCCACGATGCTCCGGTACAGCGGCTCGCTCCCGTCGGCGTGTTTCCAGCGATAAGCGGCTTGGGCCGTCCCCGTCACCGAATCGCGCGGGACCGGCGAACGGACCTGGCCGTCCGCCGCTCCAGGCCATGCGGCCAGGGCCATGAGGACGCCGGCGAGGCCCCACTTCAGCGAAGGAAGGCCGGGTCCGCGTGCGAGCCGTGGATTCGCGTGTGGCATACCGTGCAGTTCTGGAAGCGCATCGTCCGGAGATCGTGGAAAGCCGGTGGCGTTCCACCGAAGGCCGAGATCGAATTCGTGTGGCACTCGAGACACAGCGAGCCGACCGACGACCGGACGAGCAAACGCGGGTTCGGGGATCCATGCGGTTCATGGCAACTGGTGCACCCGTCGCCGGTCACCATCGGAAGGTGCTCGAAGGCAAACGGCCCCCGCTTGTCCGAGTGACACGAAAGACACACCGTCTGGTTGGCGTGGTCGCCCAGCAGGCTGGACGCGGTCTGGCCCCCATGCGGCGAGTGGCAGTCGATGCATTCCATCACGCTCGACGCGGATCGAAGGGGAAGCGCGTCGACCGGATGCGCGAACGGCTGGAGAAACCGCGCCGCCTCCCCAGCGTGGCATCCCGAGCACAGGGCGTTCGGCGACGCTCGAAGCAACGGTGTCGCCGGTTCCGGTGTGTGGACGCTGTGGCAACTCGAGCACGCAACGGCATTGTCCTGGTGGGGATCGGTGAATCGATCTCGGTGGGAGGGCTCCTCCGCGTGGCAACCCAGGCACACCGCGGACTCTGCCAGCGCTTCTCCCTGTCCGAACCGGCCGATCACGGCCGCATCCATGCTGGAGACGTGGAGGCCGCCCCCTCCGTGGCAGGTTTCGCATCCGGTTACGTTCGTGCCGTCGACGTCGAGCGTCGCACTGTTGTGCGGGTTCTCGTTCTGGAAACGGACGGTGATGTCCTGATGGCAGAGGCGGCAGCGTGTCATTCCCACGAACGGCGCACTCTCGGGTCCGAGCTGGAGCGGCGAAGAAACCGATGGAACTGCGGCTGTCGTGCCGGCGGCGACTCCGGCGACGACACCCGCAGCAATGACGGCCGCGACAAGGCCGAGGCCAAGACCGGCGCTCGCAAAGCCCACCACGCGACCAGACATTCGGGTTCCCTCAGCGTGCATGGGCCCATTCGACCGAGAACTCGCGGTTCGGTCCGTGGCAGACACCGCACGCCTCGCCCAGAGCGTTGGATTGCAAGGTGGTGTGGACGAGGGCGTCGAGGCTCGTGTGGCACCCCAGGCAGGCGGCCGAATTCGGCGGCAACGGGCTCACCAGGCCCCGCGGGGAGAGGACGGGAAGCGTTCCGGATGCGACGGGGATGTTCTGGCTCCCGTCGACGTGGCACGTGGCGCAGTTCCTCCGGTCTCCGGGGAACCGGACGTCGGCGAACTCGTGGGCCGTCGCGCCGAAGCCGTAGACGGTGTAGTCCTCGTCGAGATCTTCACCGGTGTGGATCTTGTGGATCAGCGTCGCGAACTGGACCGATTCGGGTGCCCCGGCATCCCCCGGCCGGCGCGAGGCGTCGGTCGTCATCGGGTTGTGACAGAGCACGCACATTTCCGTGTCGTTCCGGTTGTCGCCGTGAAGCGACAGGTTGCCATGACAACGATTGCAGTTGTCGATCGACACGACCTGTCGCCGCGGTTCCGGATCGCCCCCGTCGGTTGCAAAATAGAAGACGTCGTTGGGTCCCGCATCGCGAACGCTCAAGAGCGTCCCGTCGCTCCGCATCAGGCTTCGTGTTCGATACCCTTCGATTCCCACCGCCATCGTCCCCGAGAAATCGGACGCGATTGCCTGATCGAACGTGTAGGAATACTGGCCCGCCGTTCCCGTCGCGCCGTTGAGAGCGTTCTCGCTGACGAACGCGGTGTAGTCGCTCGTGGGCCCGGCAAGGACCAGGGCGAGCCGGGACATCCCGTCGAGAGCGACCGGGTGGCCTTCGTCGTCGTGGATGGAGAAGACGACGGTGGGGCGGTTGCCGGGCGTGCCATTGGTGACCTCGAGGATCTCCAGCACCGTGCCGGGAAGAGATGCCGATTCTTTCGGGATCGTGTGCGCTCCGAGAATCGACGCGTCGAATTCCATTTCCCCGAACGGAAGATGGCACGTGGCGCACCTGGAATCGTCCGCCTGGGCTCCGGCCGCAT
>CAZTTI010000102.1:0-10844 GCA_964615925.1 uncultured Solibacteraceae bacterium | reverse complement strand
TTTCGCTTCGACCCGGCCGACTGCGACGACTTGTTCCAGACCGTGGTTGTGAAGCTGCTCGAGCAACTCTCTGACCTCAAGGACGAATCCAAGGTGAGTTCCTGGCTCATCACCACGACGACGCGGCACTGTATCCAGGTGCGCTCCCAGCAACAGCGCAACGTCGGCGACGACGAAGGGATGGACCGAGAGGCGGCCCCCGGGGAAACGACCGAGGAAATCCAGATTCAGGCGGACCGCGAGCAGAAGATCCGCGAATCGATCACCCGGATGCCCGACCGCTGCCGCCAGTTGCTGGAGTTGCTGTTCCAGGATCCCCGATCGCCGAGTTACGAGGACATTTCGCGGGAGATGGGAATGCCGGTACCGAGCATCTGGCCCACCCGGGCGCGATGTATCGAGAAGCTCCGGGAGTTGCTCCGCGAGCGCGGGATCGAGTGATCGGGGGGCGTTTTTTCGACTCGATGTATTTTTTCCCGTTTCCGGGTCCTCTCTTGAACGTTGGCGGAAATTCAGATCGATCGGCTATGGATAGAGCGATAAGTCCTTCACGGAGTGGAACATGACGCATTTGAGCACGGAAGCCATTCTCGACCACCTGGACCCTCGGCACGGCTCGCCGGATGCCGAGGTGACCGGGCACATCGAGGAATGTGGATCGTGCGCTCGAGAGGCGGACTCCATGCGGCGTTTCCTGGCGTTTGTCGCGGAGGAGCAACAGAACGATCCCCCCACCAGAGTCGTCGAGTGGGCGGCGGGCCTTCTCCAGCCGGTGCGGACGCCACAGGACAACCGCGAGAGTGTCTTCGGCCGCATTGCGCGCCTCGTGTTCGACAGCTTCGAGCAGCCCCTGACCGCCGGCGTGCGGTCCCTGGCCACGCCCAACCCCGTCTCCCGCAAGTTGCTCTACCGGGCGGGAGACGTCGATATCGACGTCCGGGTGGAGACCGACCCCGACAACAAGGTCTCCCTCTCGGGTCAGATCCTTTCCAGTTCCGCGCAGTTTTTCGAGAACGCGCCCGTTCGTCTGGAATCCGGCGGCCAGTCGCGCTACGAGACTTCCACGAATCCCATCGGCGAGTTTTCCTTCGAAGGCATCCCCCAGGACACGTACCACCTCTCCATGGATTTGCCGGGCGGCCCGATCACGCTATTTTGCGTGTATCGTGACCACCTGCGAAACTAGTACCCGGACCTCGTTCGCGTCGCACGCCGGGAAGCGATCGAAATCGCTTGGCCCATAACGCAGGATTGCGCCCGTGCCTCGAACCCGCTCGCCCGAAGAGCGGAACGAGCCTGAGGTCCGGAGGCGACGCCCGTGATTCCTCCGTCCTCAGAGTTGGATTTTCTGGAAGCGCTCGTTCGGATCCGAGAGGTGGAGCGCCAGCGTGAGTTCGTCGAGGCCACTCCGGTGCCCATCACACCGGAGTTGGTCGAGGCGCTCGCGACCCGGATCCGTCCGCTTCTCAATACCGACTCTCCCCTGGCGTCGACGCTGACAGAGATTCTTTGGAGCATGGCCCAGCGGGAGGGATCCAAGCGCTCCCGCGCCTTCGCCCACCGGTGCCGCGGGCACGTCCTTATGAGCGCGCGATGCAATCGCGACGCGGCGATCGAGTACCAAACCGCAAGCACGATATTCTCCGACGCAGGCAACGACCTGGAGTACGCGCGGACCCTGGTCGCTGAATCGGAGAACCTGAACTTCCTCGCACGATACCGTGACGCGGAACAACTGGCCGCGCGCGCGCGGGACATCCTCATGATGCACGGGGATGATGCGTATCTCGCCCGAGTGCACGTCGCGCTCGGCAACCTCCTCAACCGGCTCAACCGGATCTCCGAGTCCCTCCAGGAATACGATCGCGCGCGGCTGGTGGCCGAGCAGGCCGGCGACCACCACGTCGTGGCCGCGGTGGAGATCAATCGCGCCGATGCGTTGACCGAATCCAACCGGCTCGACGAGGCGATCGCCGCCCTTCGATTCGCACGCGGGTACTGCGCCCGCAACAAGATCACGCTCTGGGATGAAACGATCGACCGGAACCTGGCCGACCTGCATTTCAAGCGCGGCGCGTATTCCGAGGCGCTCCGAGACCTGGAAAGGGTCCGTGCACGGTATGTCGAGAGAGGCGACACGCAACGACTCGCGCTCTCGGAGATGACTCGCGCGGAGATCTGCCTGCAGCTCAACCTCACCCAACAGGCCGCGGAGCTGGCCGAAACGGCCGGCAAGACGTTCGAGAAACTATCCAGCCCATCGGAAGTGGCCCACTGCCTGGCCATCTCCGGAACGGCGCGCGCGGCGCTCGGAGATCCTTCCGCCGACGACCGCCTGAGCCGGGCCGCTCTGGGATTCCGGGAAATCGGGGACGAGGTCTCCGGCGCCGGGACGGATCTGCAGCGGGCGCGCCTGATGCAGGCGGCCGGCGAACACGGCCGCGCCCGCCGGTTGGCCCTCACCTCGGCGGAGCAGTTCGATTTGGCGGGGTTGGGCGTCCGCGCAGCCTACGCGCGAATGGTTGCCGCCGGGAGCCTCCGGGCCGAGGGAGACCGCGAGGGGGCGTTGCGCGAGGCCGAGCTGGCACTCGACAGCCTGGACGGATACCACGCCCAGTGGGTGGCCTATCAATGCCGCGATCTGGTGGCCTCCCTCCTGGCCGACAACGGCCAGCTCGATCGCGCCGAAGCGCTCTACCGGGAAGCGATCTCCGATCTGGAATCCCTGAGAGGCAACATCCGCCTCGACGAATTCCGCATGTCTTTTGGCCGGGACAAGTACCAGGTCTACGAGCACCTGGTCGGCCTGAAGCTCGCGAGGGAGGACCACGAGAGCGCGTTCGAGTTTGCCGAGCGATCCAAGTCTCGAACCCTGATCGACCTTCTCGAGAGGAACACCGATTCGGTGTGGCTTGACCGAGGGCGTTCGGGAGAACAGGAACAGGCCATCCTGGAAATCCGGAGACGGCTCACCGGCTTGTACAGCCAGTTGTCCCAGGCCGGGACCACCGTGAGCGCGACCCGGGCGGACCGGAGTATTCAGGATGCCATCCGCGCGACCGAAGCCGAACTCGTCGGGCTGATGCGCAGGAAGGACTCCACGGGAACCGAGTGGGCCCAGCTTGAAACCGGATCCTACCCCGACCTGGCCCAGATCCGGAGCGTCCTCGCGCCGGACGAGGTCCTGCTGGAGTATTACGTCGTCGACGGCAAGTATTGCGCGTTTGCGCTGACCCGCGAGGAACTCCGGGCGGTGACGGGACTGGCCACCACGGCCGAAGTCCGCGCGCACGTGAAGGGGATGGGGCTCCAGATTTCCAAGTTCGATTTCGGAGTGGAGTATACCGAGACCCATGCCGGCCAGGTTCTGTCCGGCGCGCAGCACCACCTTCGGATGCTCTACCGGATGCTGGTCGAGCCTTTCGCCGGCATGATCGCGGGAAGGTCGCTCGTCATCGTTCCCCACATGGCGTTACACTACGTTCCCTTCCATGCGCTCTGGAACGGGCAATCCTATTTGGTCGACGACCACGACGTGGTCTATGCGCCAAGCGCTTCGGTGCTTCGCATTTGCCGGACGCGGCCGGAAACCCACGCGGAAGGGAACCTGATTCTGGCGGTTCCGGATGAATCCGCTCCCTCCATCCTCGAGGAGGCGCGGCTTCTCGGCGCTCTGCTTCCGGGGGCCGAGGTCCTGACCGGGGCCAACGCCACTTCCCAGGCCCTCGCGGCAAAAGGCCCACGGTGCCGGAGGATCCACATCGCGGCTCACGGGGTGTTCAGGAGCGACAACCCGATGTTCTCTTCACTCCGGCTCGGGGACGGGTGGTTGGACCTCATGGGGATCTTCAGCCTGCGGCTGGGCGCCGATCTGACGACGTTGAGCGGCTGCGAAACCGGGATGAGCGCGCTCGACGAGGGCGACGAGCTGATGGGGCTGACGCGCGGCTTCCTCTACGCGGGGACTCCTTCCCTCGTCGTCAGTTTGTGGCGTGTAAACGACGAGTCGACCGCCGGCCTCATGGAGCGATTCTACGGCGGCCTGCTCGAAGGGGATTCCAAGCCCCAGGCGCTCCGCCGGGCGATGCTGTACGTCAAGCAGCGGTATCCGCATCCGTATTATTGGGCGCCGTTCGTCCTGTTGGGGCGGTCGTAGCCTCAGGGGTCCCCGGGGAGTGGGCGTTCAACCTGCTGCCGAACGTGATCCAGATATCCGCGGACCGCGTCCCGCGACCGGCGGCTGATAGTGGGCCCCAGGAAGAACCCCCGGAAACCCGTCATCCCGTCGTTGCGCGATCGCGTGATTGAGATCAGCGAAGTACCCGGCGAATCGAGCCCCCGATCCGCGTCGATAAGAAAACGCAACTCCAACGTCGTGTGGAAATAGTGGCTGGCATAAAGTTGCTTGGTCGCGGTCGCAAACGCGACGCGGGACGGCCCTATCGAGTCCGGCCGGTAGATCGTGACATGGTTCACCCGGACGGTCTGCTTGAGACCGAAATCGACGAGGGTCCAATAGAACAAGTCCTCCGCCCCGACAGGGCGGCCCTCCGGATAAGACTCCAGGTATGAAACCAGCGCCGGCATGGGAGCCGGCAGAGCGGTGGCGCTGGCCGCCAGGGCAAGAGCCTCAGCCGCAACCGACAACGGCTCGTCGCCATCATCGTAGGTACCGAGGGCCCGGTTTCCGTCCGATTGATAGGCGCGCACCAGATCGAGGATCATCTCGCGCGTGACGTGTTCGGCCTGGGCGGCGGCGTCATCGGCCGACCAGTCGACACCGTTGCGAAAACGCTCCATTGCAGCCGCCGAAAGCTTCACGTCGCACTTTCCGGGCCGACACTCCTCCAACGCGGCGACATCCGCCACGGGCAACCGCAGTGAGGCCAGGTCATCCAGCTTTGGCGGATCACTGAACACTCCGATCAAGGGCGTGCCGGGTCCGCGTTCGAATTCTTCGATGTCGCGAAACCGGTCGATGAAACGCCCGACCGGTGCGTCGATGGACACCATCCCCACATACGCCACCTCCTCGCGGACGGGAGTGTCGAGGCGCTTGATCACAGCGGATCCGGACTCGGCGGCCAGCACGTCGGCGGCAGTGAAACCCATCTGCGTTCCGATCGAATCGGTTGCGATCGGAGGCGACTGGCCTCGAAGCGGCGCGCTGCCCGTCAATGACGATGCGCCCAATGCGACGGCAATGGCCACGCACGTCCAGTGCCGTCTTCGGGCGATCGAACCGCCCTCGCCTTCCCACACCGCGATCGGGTCTTCCATATCCTGTGCTCCCCAAGGTTCGATGTTGCCAGCGGGAACGTTTCCGAACAAGGATCCTCCGGACGCGATCTCCGCGCTGTTCAAAACCGCACATGGAGCGACGGGTCGACGCAAGGTCCAGATGACGTTCAGAGCCAAGCGCCGGACAGCGCTCGAGCCGGACGCGATCCTTATCCACCGATGCCGTCGGCGGACTGATAAGCAATCAGGGAGTCGAGTTCTCGCGTCAGATCGACCGTCTGTTCCCGCAAGATATCGCGCAGCGTCACCATCCCTAGAATGACGCCTTTGTCGACGACCGGCAGCTGAGATACCCGGTGATCGGCCATGACGTGCAGGGCGGTGGCGACGGTTGCGCTCGCGGAGATCTGGATCGCCGGGGACGTCATCACCTGGCCGACCGAAGTCGTCTCCGGGTCCAGGCGGTCAAGCAAGACGCGAAATGCCACATCGCGCTGGGTAAAGGCGCCGTGGAGCACGCCCTCTTCGACGACGAAGAGCGTGTCCACTTCTCTTTCCTTCATTAGCGAGAGGGCTTCCATGACCGAGGTCGACGGCGCCACGGTCACCGCGGACACGCCCGCTTCCTTGAAAACGCTCATTGGATCTCCTTGGGGCGCAACCGATCCGACCCCGTGCTCGCCCGGCAAAGGCGCAATGGTGATCGTCAGGCAGGAAGGCCTTGCCGCGCTGGTCAAAATTGATCAGCGACGCCGTGCAGCATGTGCGATTGTGAACATATCGCGGGCGGCATTGTGCTCCATAATGATGACGATGCCGCGCTGCCGGGACGGAAAGCCACGTCTCAGGCGGCGCCGCCCTTCTGCTCCCCGTTTGCATTTTCAAAGGAGTGCCGCCGGTGCGGATCGACGCTCAGGACTACGTGGTCCTGCGCGAAGACGGCGTCGTGGGTGTTTTAATTCAAACCGGCAAAGCCGCCGGGAAAAAGTAGGAGCTGATGGCGAAACACATTGTTCAGGGGGAAGATTCCAGGCAGGCGCTCCTGCGAGGCGTCAACACGCTGGCCGACACGGTCAAGATCACCCTTGGCCCGAAGGGCCGAAACGTCGTGCTGGACAAGAAGTTCGGTTCACCGTTGATCACCAAGGATGGCGTCACGGTCGCGAAGGAGCTCGCGCTCAAGGACCGGCTCGAGAACATGGGCGCCCAAATGGTGAAGGAGGTCGCTTCGAAAACCAGCGACATCGCCGGGGACGGCACGACGACGGCGACGGTGCTGGCGCAGGCCATATTCCGCGAAGGGGTGAAGGCCATCGCCGCCGGAGCCAATCCGATGAGCGTGAAGCGCGGAATCGACCGCGCCGTCATCGTGGCAGTCGGGGAGATCGGGAAACTTTCCAAACCGGTCAGCGGCGAGATGATCGCCCAGGTCGCCGCGATTTCGGCCAACAGCGACAGCACGATCGGCAACATCATTGCGGATGCGATGCAAAAGGTTGGCAAGGACGGAGTCATTACGGTCGAAGAAGCAAAGACGACCGAGACGACGCTGGAGATCGTCGAAGGCATGCAGTTCGATCGGGGCTATCTCTCGCCGTACTTCGTCACCGATCCTGAACGAATGGAGTGTGTCCTCGAGAATTGCCTCATTCTGATTCACGAAAAGAAGATCGGCGCGATGAAGGACCTGCTGCCGGTTCTCGAGCAGGTAGCCAAGCTGGGCCAGCCGTTGCTCATCATCGCGGAAGACATCGAAGGGGATGCCCTCGCGACTCTCGTGGTGAACCGGTTGCGGGGCACGCTGCACGCGGCGGCGGTCAAGGCGCCTGGATTCGGCGATCGACGCAAGGCGATGCTCGAGGACATCGCGATTCTGACCAACGGACGGGCGATTACCGAAGACCTGGGCATTCGTATGGAGAACCTCCAGATCGAAGACCTCGGCTCCGCGAAGAAGATCGTTGTCGACAAGGACACCACGACCATTATCGAAGGCGGCGGCAAGAAGAAGGCGATCGAAGGCCGCGTGAAACAACTTCGCGCTCAAGTCGAAGAGTCGGCGTCCGATTACGATCGGGAAAAACTCCAGGAGCGCCTGGCGAAGCTGGTCGGCGGCGTGGCCATGATCCAGGTGGGCGCGGCGACCGAGACAGAGATGAAAGAGAAGAAAGCGCGGGTCGAGGACGCGATGCATGCGACGCGGGCGGCCGTCGAAGAAGGGATCGTTCCCGGCGGCGGGGTGGCGTTTCTCCGGGCGATTCCCGCACTCGACAAGCTCGAGCTGGACGATGACGAGCAGGTGGGCGTCCGCATCGTGAAGCGGGCTTTGGAAGAGCCGCTACGATTGATTGCGTCCAATGCGGGACATGAAGGCGCGATCGTCATCGGAAGGGTTCGCGAGTCCGCCAGGTCGACGTTCGGATTCGATGCCGAATCCGGGGAATACGGCGATATGATCGCGGCGGGCATTCTGGACCCGGCGAAAGTGACCCGGTCCGCGCTACAGAATGCCGCGTCCATCGCGTCCCTGATGCTGACGACCGAGGTCCTGGTTGCCGAGAGCGATCGGGAGGCACCGGCACACTCGGCGAACGGCGGCGGTTCCGGAATGTATTGACGTTCATTGGCATGAGAAGCGGTGTGGCCCCGAACCCCTAACTATGGGTTGGCGCGGCCGGTTCGCCTGCGATATCCTGTACCGGCATATGTGGATGCTTTGCCTCTCGCCTCCGCGGAGAACCATCCCGTGGCGGAATGGGCGGACCTCTCAGTCCTGTTCCAGGGGTTGATGAGACGTGCCGAGAAAACGCAAGGTCACGGCCGCGGCGAGCCTTTCCAGTTCCGCCATCAGTTTTCTTGAAGCGATTTCCAGCGGGAAGCGATCGTCAACATCCCCAAGCGGCGAGATCCTGTTCTCTCAGGGAGATCCCGCCGACGCGATATTCTTCATCGATTCCGGTAAGGTGAAGGTTTCCGTTGTTTCGCCCGGAGGCAAAGAGGCGGTGATCGCGATCCTGGGCCCGCAGAATTTCGTCGGCGAAGGCGCGTTGGTCGGACACTCTGTTCGGATCAGCACCGCGACGGTTTTGGAGACGTCACGCATCATCCGGATCGAGAAGGCGGCGATGGTCGAGGCGCTTCGCCAGCGGGCGGAACTGTCGGAGAAATTCATTGCCGCGCTGCTGAGCCGCAATATCGATCTCGAGGCCGATCTCTGCGACCAACTCTTCAACCACAGCGAGAAGCGGCTCGCCCGTGTTCTACTGAAGCTCGCACGCTTACGCGAACGTGACGTCGCACCGGACGCACGCATTCCGGAATTGAGTCATGAAACCCTCGCTGAAATGGTGGGCACGACGCGGTCGCGCGTTACTTATTTCATGAACAAGTTCCGGACGATGGGACTGATCGACTACAACGGCCACTTGATCGTGAGAACGGAAATGCTCACCGACGTCGTTCTTCACGACTGAGCGCCGGCTGCTTGTAGCGGTCGACGCCGCGATTCCCAGCCAACGCCAGAGCACGGTTTATCCGAAGCAGAACGCACTCTCGAACAGCCTTCTGCGACGTGACCGGCTGTGTCGCAGGCTCCTCCCATCCTTGTGATGCCGGCGCATTCGGTTATGCTACGCTCGGCCCAACGCTCCAAGCGCTGATCCAGCGGCGTTGGGCTTAGAAGAAGATGCCGGGGAAGATCACCAATTCGGCGAACCTGACGGGGTCCGGGATTCCGCTCGAGCGCGTCTATACGGGCGCGGCGAGCCGGGATCGCTATGCGGAGAGTTTGGGGGATCCTGGAAACTTTCCGTTCACGCGCGGGATCCGGCCCGGAGGGTACCGCGAGCGGCCGTGGACGATGCGGCAGTACGCGGGTTTCGGGTCGGCCACGGAGGCGAACCGGCGGTTCCGGTACCTCCGGGACCATGGCCAGACAGGGCTCTCGGTCGCCTTTGACCTCCCGACGCAGATGGGGTTCGATTCCGACCATGCGATGGCCGCCGGCGAAGTGGGCCGGGTGGGCGTGGCGATCGACACGGTCGGAGACATGGAGGAGCTGTTCGACGGGATTCCACTGGACCGCGCGAGCACCTCGATGACGATCAATGCCACGGCTCCCATCCTCGTCGCGATGTATCAGGTGGCGGCCGAGCGGCAGGGGGTGGATGCGGGAGTTCTGGCCGGAACGGTGCAGAACGACCTGCTCAAGGAATTCATCGCGCGGGGAACCTACATCTACCCTCCTCGCCCGTCGTTGCGGCTCGTGACCGATGTTATCGAGTACTGTCGCGACCGGATGCCGCGGTGGAACACGATCTCCATCAGCGGGTATCACATACGCGAGGCCGGGGCGACCGCCGTCCAGGAACTGGCCTTCACCTTCGGCGACGCCATCGCCTACGTCGAAAGCGCGCTCGAGCGGGGGATGGCGTTCGACGAGTTTGCGCCGCGGCTGAGCTTCTTCTTCGGCATCCACAACGATTTCCTCGAGGAGGTCGCGAAGTTCCGCGCCGCGCGCCGCATGTGGGCGCGGATCGCTCGCGACCGTTATGGCGCGGAAAACCCCCGGTCGATGATGCTGCGGTTCCATGCGCAGACGTGCGGGTCGACGCTGACCGCCCAGTTCCCCGACGCCAACGCCGTTCGCGTCGCCCTGCAGGCCGCCGCGGCCGTGCTCGGCGGCGCGCAGTCGCTGCACACGAATTCGAAAGACGAGGCCCTCGCCATTCCCCACGACCGCGCCGTGCGCCTGGCGTTGCGGACCCAGCAGATCCTGGCCTTCGAATCGGGACTGGCGTCGACGGCGGATCCGGCCGGGGGCTCGTTCGCGATCGAATCGCTGACCGACCGGCTGGAAGCCGAGGCCCGTTCTCTTGTGGATCACATCGAATCGCTGGGCGGGATGCCCGCGGCGATCGAAAGTGGGTTTGTCCAACGCGAGATCCAGGAATCCGCCTACGCTTATCAGCGGGCGGTCGAGTCTTCGGAGCGCGTTATCGTTGGCGTCAACCGGTATGTTTCAGTCGATGATTCCCACGTGTCCCTGCATTCCCACGACCCTCGGCTCGAGGCGAGCCAGATTGCGCGTCTCGCGAACACGCGCCGCCGGCGGGACGCGGGTACGGCCCGGACGGCCCTGGAAGCGCTGGCCGAAGCCGCGCGAGGCGCGTCGAACCTGATGCCGCCGATTCTGGCCTGTGTCCGCGCGGAAGCTTCCGTGGGCGAGATCTCCGACACTCTCCGCTCCGTCTTCGGGACCTACAACGAGGCCGTGACGATCTGATGGCGAAGGACCTCGTTCTCCAGATCCGGGATCTTCGAACGCACTTCTTCACCAAGGAGGGCGTGGTCCGCGCCGTTGACGGCGTGTCGTTCGAACTCGAGCGGGGCGGGACGCTCGGGCTGGTCGGCGAGAGCGGCTCGGGGAAGAGCGTGACCGCGCTCTCCATCGCCCGGCTGATCGATCCTCCCGGACGGATCGTCGGCGGCGAAATCCTGCTGGAGGGGCAAAACCTCCTCGATCTCGGCGAGCCCGAGATGCGCAAGTGGCGCGGGTCGAAAGTCGCGATGATCTTTCAGGAACCGATGACGGCGCTGAACCC